>CABTZC010000106.1 GCA_902489185.1 uncultured Brevibacterium sp.
AATGCCCGAGGTCGTCGCAAGTAGTCAGTCAACTTCCGTTAGAGTGCGCCCGGCCCAACTAGCCAACCGGACTAGCCCAACCGGCCCTGGCCACGCACCTCTACTTCAGGTCAAAGTCCACGATCGTGGGGTCGTGGTCGGATGACCTAAACGGTGATGGGTCGTAGAAGTTGGTCACGTTGTAGTTGTAACGGGAGTACTCCAGGGCCACGGACTCACGCGAGTTGATGGTCCAGGTGTACGCCCCCTTCAGCCCCTTGGCCGCGGCATCGTTAGCCAGCACGTGGTCCAGGCTTCCCAGCTGAGCGCCAAACACGTAGGTCGGTTCAGCCTCAAACTTTTCGCCCGCGTCAACGTAGCCTGCCTTGTAGAACTCCTGCATGGGGTCTTCCTGCGTGTAGGAGTTGAAGTCACCCAACAGGAACACGTTGTCAGTCTGCGCCTTCTTCTTCATCGCATCAGCGAACGTGACTACGGCTTTGGCCTGCTTCACACGGTCAGCGTTGGAGTTGCCCTGACCGTCACCAGAATCCACGTTGCCCGGTCCCTTACCTGAACCCTTCGACTTGAAGTGGTTCACCACCGCCACGAACGATTCTCCTGTTGCCTTCCCGTCCTTCTTCAGCACGAACTCTTGCGCCAGTGGGGCGCGCGCGTTTGAGAACGCCGGGTCATCCAGGATCTCCGAGGCACCTTCAGTGTCAGCGTGCGCCGGCTGGTAGATGAAGCCGGTACGGATCACGTCGTCACCCGTGGTAGGCACCGACTTAGGCGATGTCACAGCCGCCCACTTGCCGTACCCAGCCTGCTTGTTCAGCTGACGCACCAGGTAGCTAATTGCGAAGTCACGGTTCTTACCGAACTTCTCCGAGTTCTCCAACTCTTCCAACGACAGCACCGCAACGTCCATCTGGTTGATCGCGTTGAGGATCTTGATCTGCTGGCGGCTCAGCGATTCGAGGTTCGCCGCCCCACGTGCGTCACAGCCTCCGTTGACGGTGACGGGGTTGCCTTCGCGGTCCTTGTAGTAGGTGCAGCCTGTGAGCTGGTCCCCGGTGGTGGGGAAGAAGTTGAGCACGTTGAAGCTCGCGAGCTTCCCGCCTTGCAGTTCGGGGGACCCGTGGCGACTGTTGCCGAACTTAGCAGGTTCGTCGACCCCCGCCTCGGCGTCCGTGAGTGCCCCCACGGGTTGCAGGCGCCAGGCTTCGTGTCCGTAGCTGAACACTGCCGCCGAGGTGAACGTCACCTCAGCGCCCACCCTCACCGGCTGTTCGTTGTCCAGGTAGGAAACCGGGGTGCCCTGGCCCTTGGTGAGGAAGTTCAGGGTGGATCCGTCGTCCAGCAGGTAGCTGCGCTCGCTGTTGCGTTTAGCGAGGTCAGTGGCTTCCTTTGAGCCTGGACGGAACTTGTCGGTGGGCTGGTAGAGTGCTTCCTTACCGTTGACAAGCGCAACTTCGCCGAACTTGTTCGTCGAGTAGTTGTCCGTCACCGTGATGTCGCCGGTGGGCTGAACCAGCATGCCTTCGAGCGATTCGCGGTTTTCGTCACCGGTTGGGATCTTGCTTTCGTACGGTTTCACTTCCGGTGCCGCTTCGTTCAGCTGCGTCATGCCACCGGCCTTCACGGAGATTTGGGTGAGCCCGTAGAACTCGCTCACTTGCCCGTTGACCTGCACAAAGTCGCCGCGCTTAACGTCCTTGACGGTGTCGGAGGAGTAGACGAAAATCCCGTCAGATGGCCCGCCGAGGTCGTGCTCAGCTCCCCCTGTCCCCGGGGTTTGGATGTAGTACCCGTTGAGTCCACCGGTGGGGTAAGTGGCGGTGACGATTCCTTGGGTGGTCACGGTCTCGCCCACCATGGGGCTTTTGTCGCTGGTGCCCTGGATGTCGCGGATCGGTGTCACGTCACCTGGTTCGCTGGGGTCTGGGGTTGGTTCAGCCGTGGGTTCCTCGGTGGGCTCCGTCGTTGGTTCAGCCGTTGGTTCCGAGGTCGGTTCAGCTGTCGGCTCGTCCGTTGGCTCAGGAGTTGGTTCCGGTGTCGGCTCCGCTGGGTTCGGGTCGCCTGCACCTTCAGGCAGCGTGCCAGGGGTGGGGGCACCTGCGACCCATGTGCCGTTGATCAGTGCGATGGACTTTCCCTTGCCGGCGGTCGCGCCGGTGGAGGTGGCGCGGTTGCCGGCGAGCACCTCGGGCGTGTGGGCGCTGGACCCGGCTTCTACGCCGGGCTTACCCGCGTTGCCACCGATCGTGTCAAAGGACACGATCTGGCCGTCAGGGCTGATCAAGAATGCCGAGGCGCCATAAGCTCCGTCGGTTTGTGCGCCGCTCTTCACGGTGTTGGTGATGGAGATGTCTACGGTGACAGCTCCGGATTCGCCCACGATGGTGTTGGCGAGCGTGCGGACGTTGGTGGCGTCTTGGACGGTGCCACCGCGGGTGACAGAGCCGACCTTCCAGCCGTCGAGTGTGGTGCCAGCAGGGGCTGCGATTTCGATGAAGTCGCTGGTGTTGTCGGCGTATGCGATTTCTGAAATGTAGATTTTGTTAGCCGCCAGAGCTGGTAGCACAGGAAGTGCGACCGAAGCGATCACCAGGGCTAACACTGCGAACAGAGAGCGGGTTTGTGAGTGCGACATGAGAGTCCAAATCGTTGGCTTTGGGGGATGGGTGCCTGAGTTTTGACGTTTCGACGCTAGTCGATTCTGCTGCGGGGTGGGTGGTGTGATGTTCAACCTCAGTTGAACAGTTGGTTACGTGAGGCGATCGATTTGACAGTGTGTCGAGTGCCCGGTCATTACAATGACACTAGGTGTTTAACAGTCGACCCATTCGCCATGTGAGGAAATCCATGAAGAAACCAAGCGTTCTTTATGTGTGCGTCAAGAACGGTGGCAAAAGCCAGATGGCTGCAGCGTTAACACGCAAAAAAGCGGCGCACGCGATCGATGTGTTTTCAGGCGGAACCCAGCCGGGGGATTCCTTGAATGAGGAATCGCGTAAAAGTGTTGAAGCGGTAGGGGCGTCGTTCGACGGTGAGTACCCCAAACCTATTGACCCTGATCTTCTTCGGTCGGTGGATCGTGTTGTCATCGTCGGTGGAAGTGCCAAGGTCGATCACGTGGAGGGAATGCGTGGATCGGTTGAAACGTGGGATATCGACGAACCTTCTCTCCGAGGAATAGAGGGCGATGAACGTATGATGCTCATTCGAGATGAAATCAGTAAGCGAGTCGATACCTTGATCGCTCAACTTACACCGCACCGCTAAACTACACTTCTGCTTCAATATGAATCCTGTGTCTGCATCGTCTACGCCGTCCGCATCTGAAACTCCAAAGCTCTCCACACTAGACCGCTTGCTTCCCGTTTTTATCCTGTGCGCAATGGGGGTGGGTGTCGCTCTAAGCGTGTGGGTGCCGCAAAGCTCAGACCTTCTCAACCGCTTCAAGATCAGTGACATCTCCCTGCCAATTGCACTTGGCCTGCTCGTCATGATGTACCCGCCACTTGCAAAGGTGCGCTTCGACAAAGCACGGGAAATCGCGCGCGATCGCAGATTGATGGTTCTTTCTCTGCTTCTCAATTGGGTGGCGGGGCCGTTACTCATGTTTGTTCTTGCGTGGGTGTTTCTGGCTGATGAGCCGGAACTGCGAACTGGTCTCATTATCGTTGGTCTAGCGCGATGCATCGCCATGGTGCTTGTGTGGAGTGATTTGTCCTGTGCAGACCGTGAAGCAACCGCCGTGTTGGTAGCCATAAATTCAGTGTTTCAGCTACTCATGTTTTCGGTTTTGGGCTGGTTTTACCTGCAGATCCTTCCGGGCTGGCTTGGTTTGGATACAGCGAGTGCAGACTTTTCGTTTTGGGCAATCGTGAGAAGTGTTTTGATCTTCCTTGGAATCCCGTTGGCTTTGGGAGTCCTTTCGCGAGTATTGGGTGAGCGGCTGAAGGGAAGACAGTGGTTTGAAAACCACTTCATTCCACGTGTTTCACCGTTGGCCATGGTGGGGCTTCTCTACACGATCGTTGTGTTGTTCTGCCTTCAAGGAACACAGGTTCTGAACAATCCGTTGAGCGTGGCGCGTGTTGCTGTGCCGTTGTTGGTGTATTTCGTGGGCATGTTTGCTGTAGCACTGATTGCGTCTCGTGCATCAGGGATGAATTACGCGCAGAGTGCGTCAACGGCGTTTACTGCGGCAGGTAACAATTTTGAACTTGCAATTGCGGTGACGATCGGCACGTTTGGTGCCACGTCACCACAGGCGCTCGCGGGAACCATCGGGCCGTTGGTGGAAATTCCTGTCTTGGTTGGCCTGGTGTACGTGATGCGTGCGCTTGGTCCGCGCCTGTTCCCAGGGGACGCTTCGGTTCCTTCCCCGAGGTGACACCCACCTCGGCGGTGGGAGGCACGTTTAGCGTTCCGCGGGTTGAGAAAGTATTGCCCGGGGCGCATGGGTCGTGACAATGTGCGAATACTTGGCTACGCGATTCACAAGGAAGTGACGAAATGAACGCCATTGATCAATCATCTGCCACGAAAATGGTGCCCACTGTTACGGGTAGTATCCCGGTTGAGAAGTTGGGGAGAACCCTTGCACACGAACACGTGTTTGTTGTGGGTGAAGAGTTTAGGCAGAACTACCAGGCTGATTGGGATGAGGAAGAAAAGATCGCGCAGGCTGTGCGTGATCTGAATGAGTTGAAGTCGTTGGGAATCGACTCGATTCTGGACCCCACCGTGGTTGGCCTGGGGCGTTATATTCCGCGCATTCAACGTATCGCTGAGCAGACCGATTTGAACATTGTGGTCGCCACCGGTATCTACACGTACAACGAGGTGCCATTCCAGTTCCACTACTCAGGTCCCGGGCTGTTGTTTGATGTGCCTGAACCCATGACCGAAATGTTTGTCAATGACATTGAAAACGGGATCGCCGGAACGGGTGTCAAGGCTGCGTTCTTGAAGTGCGCGATTGAGGAACAGGGTATGACACCGGGTGTTGAGCGGGTCATGCGGGCGGTTGCACAAGCGCACGTGCGCACCGGCGCCCCCATTACTGTGCACACCAATGTGCACAATCGCAGTGGCCTGGAGGCGCAACGGGTTCTGCGCGAAGAAGGGGCCGACCTGACCAAGGTGGTCATCGGGCATTCAGGCGACTCAACCGATCTGGACTACCTCATGGAACTTGCGGATGCCGGTTCGATCCTGGGTATGGACCGGTTTGGTTTAGACGTGTTGTTGCCGTTCGAACAGCGCGTGGGCACAGTGGCTCAGTTGGTTGAGCGCGGGTACGCAGACAGGATGGTGCTCGCGCACGATGCTTCGTGTTTCATTGACTGGTTCGACCCGCACGCAAAAGCTCAGGCCGTGCCCAACTGGAACTACCGGCACATCAGTGAAGACGTGTTGCCGGCTCTGCTTGAGCGTGGCGTGAGCGAGGAACAGATCCAGACCATGCTGGTGGACAACGTGCGCCGGTACTTCAGCTAAGCAAGCGCGAGCTCATAGCGCAGATCCGAACATTCGATGCGCGCTCCCGTGTTGCCGTCCCACGTGGGGTTAAGGCCTTGTTCTTTAAGCACTTCGCACACCCGGTGGCCGATGGTGCGGGTTTCTTCTTCCTGCGCGCTCGTGGAGGAATAGCCAATGTAGAGCGTGCCGGTGTGAATGAGCCGGTCAACGTCTTGCAGGGTGCAGTATGCGTAGCCGTCGGCGTTGATTTCGCGAGCTTTTTCTACGCCGTCCTGTGCGGCTTCACCTTTGTCCCAGCCTTCGTCAAAGGACCAGGCGAGGTTGCGTTGTTTGAAAGCGGCCTCAAGGCTCGCGATTTTTGTGGCGTCCTCAGAGTTGTGCGGCACGGCCCGCTTGTACTCGTCGCCGACCATGCGGATGAGCTCTTCCAGTGACTCAGGTCGAGGGTCGATGTCCGATTCCCGGTCCTGCCATGGGTCGGATTCAGGGTCTTGCGTGTAGTAGGTGTACACCGCGTCGTAAGTTTCGCCGTGGCACAGCATGAGTGCGATGTCTTTTTCGAGTGTCTCGGGGAAGTAGGAGTCTTCAGATGGGGGATATGCAGAGTTCAGCATGGCATGAGGGGTCATGATTTGATCTTACGCTGGGGGCTCTCGCTTGCTTCCAGTTGCTTAACTACCCAACACATCGAACTGGTTTTCCCCGAGCTGTGGTGGGTAAATAGCGAATTTTGGGCCAAAAACGTGAACAAAACGAACAAAAGTGGTGTTTACTCAACACATCGATTCGAGTTGTGGTGGGTAACTGGGTTCAGCCCGCACCCACACCTCTACTGCTTCTTCACCTCACCCCGGGGAGCGATCACAATCCGCGGGTTCTGCTCAGGTCGAGGGGGCCGGCGGTGGCCGCCCTCCCGGCGAGCTCCGGCACGGGCGTGGCCACACCGGTGGCCAGGGCCGCGAAGAGCAGGAGCATCAGCACGGCGATGACGAACTGCTGCCCGTAGAACTTGACCAGGCCCATGGTCCTCCTTCCTGCGCCGACGCCTGATGTCGACGGAAGTACTCTAGTCGCTCCGGATGAGACCGAGGTCTCTTCACCGTGGTGCGCACCGGCCTCTATAGAGGTCTGCTGTTGCCCGGCGCAGCGCTCCTACCTTGCTACACTGTTCTCAGCACCGAATCTGCGATGCGAGTGAGGATAAGCCGTTGAAGAGTGCGACCGATGCCGTCCGCTACTTCGTTTCGACCGTTTCTGCGATCCTCCTGACCGTGCTGATCGAAACGGCCTGGGTCTACCTGTTGCGCCCGGACCCGACGGGCAGATCGCTACGGACAGAGCTCCTCCTCCTCTTCTATCTGCTCTTCTGGAACCTTTTCGTTATCATCTACGTCTCGTGGACGATGTGGTGCTACAAGCCCCTAAGCGGATCGGCGCTCATCGGCCAGGTGCGTCGCGAAGTCCGGACGCAGAAGCGCTGGTGGGCGCGGGCACTCGGGTTCACCGGTGCGACGAACTTCGCCGTCACCGCTGCCGCCTTCGCCAT
>CABTZC010000107.1 GCA_902489185.1 uncultured Brevibacterium sp.
CGCGGCTTCACAAACGAGAACAAGGGCGAGTTGAGGGGCGCGCCCATGGTCTTGTGCCCCACCTCGGTGTGTACCGAGTACGCGAAGTCCACCGGGGTCGAATTCACCGGAAGCGTGATGATGTCGCCCTTTGGCGTAAACACGTAGACGTCGGCGCTTTTGACCTCGTAGCGCAGGTTGTCCAAGAACTCGTCCGGGTCGGTGACCTCACGCTGCCAGTCCAGCAACTGCCGCAACCATTGAACCTGGTCGACCTCGCCCGCGTCGCCCACTTTTGCCATGCGACCCGAGGTGGTCCCACCGGCCTTGCGACGGTCCTTGTACTTCCAGTGGGCAGCGACACCGAACTCGGCACGCCGGTGCATTTCGTGCGTCCGGATCTGGATTTCAACCGGCTTGCCCGTTGGCCCGATCACCGTGGTGTGCAAGCTCTGATACATGTTGAACTTGGGCATGGCGATGTAGTCCTTGAAACGGCCCGCCACCGGTGACCATTTCGCGTGAACAATACCCAGGACTGCGTAGCATTCGCGTTCCGTCTCCACCAGAACGCGTACACCCACCAAGTCATAAATGTCGGCAAATTCGTGACCGCGCACCACCATCTTCTGGTAGATCGAGTAGTAGTGCTTGGGGCGTCCCGTAATGGTCGCGTCAATCTTCGCCCCGGTGAGCTCACGTCCCAGCTCTTTTGACACGGTCGCCAAGTACTTTTCGCGCTCGGGCGTGCGCTCAGCGACCATCCGCACAATCTCGGAGTACACCTTGGGGTACAGAACCTGGAATGACAGGTCTTCCAGCTCCCACTTAATGGTGTTCATCCCGAGGCGGTGGGCCAGGGGCGCGAAAATGTCCAAGGTTTCGCGGGCCTTGCGTTCAGAAGACGAGGCGGGCACGTACTTCCAGGTGCGTGCGTTGTGCAAACGGTCGGCCAGCTTAATGACCAGGACGCGGATGTCGCGGCTCATAGCCACGATCATCTTGCGGACGGTTTCGGACTGTGCCGCCGCTCCGTACTGGATCTTGTCGAGCTTGGTCACACCATCGACCATGAGCGCGATTTCGTCACCGAACTCTTCACGGCACTGGTCCATGCCGTAGTCGGTGTCTTCGACAGTGTCGTGCAGCAGCGCCGCCGCCAAGGTCACCGGCATCATACCGATTTCAGCCAGAATCGTGGCCACCGCAACCGGGTGCGTGATGTACGGGTCGCCACTCTTGCGCGTCTGCCCGCGGTGTGCCTTTTCAGCTACTCGATACGCCTTGAGGACAATGTTGATGTCGGCCTTGGGATGGTTCTCCGCCACCGCTGAAAGCAATGGCCCCAAAGCCTTGGGCACTTGCGGAGCGTTCTGGCTCCGGGCAGTCCAAAAGGCCAAGCGAGAAATCCCGCGTGGCCTTCTGGACGTCGACTCAGGTTGCGCCATAGAGATCTACTACACGGCTACTTCGCAGCAACAGGTTCTGCGGACTTCTTCGACGCACGTGCCTCGAGGACCGTCTTCTCCTGTTCACGCACAACCGGCTCGTTCTTTCGCAAGAAGTAGTACAGCGGTGAGGCAACAAACAGGGTGGACGCGGCCGCCGTGATGGTACCCACGAACAGCGACAGGGCAATATCAACCAAGGTTCCCGCACCAAGCATGAACACACCGATGAACAGAATCGATGCGATCGGCAAAATCGAGATCACCGTCGTGTTGATCGAACGCACCGTGGTCTGGTTGACGCCCAAGTTCACCAGCTCACCGAACGTCTGCTTACGGTTCTTCTGGAAATCTGCCGTGTTTTCACGAATCTTGTCAAACACCACCACGGTGTCATACAGCGAGAACGACAGGACCGTCAGGAACCCAATCACCGCCTCGGGTGTCACTTCAAAGCCAGACGCAGAATAAATTCCCATGGTGGTGATCATGACGAAGAACAGACCGGCAATAGCTGCCAGCGACATCTTCCACGTGCGGAAATACAACGCCATGACGATCATCGAAATGACCACGAAGATGACGAGGGCACGCGCCATTTTGTTGGTGATGTCCTGACCCCACAGAGGCCCAACAAAGTTCGACGTGACGTCCTTGTTTTCCACGCTGTAAGCCTTCACCAAGGCCTCGCGCACCTTCTGCATCTCGTCGTCAGAAAGTTGGCGGGTTTCTACCCGGACCGAGGTGTCCGACCGGGGAACGCCGGTAGCCTCGGCGTTGTTGACTGTCTTGTTGGTTGCGTCGATACCGGGCTGTGGGTCGTTGGACTTCACGTTGGAAATCTCGAACTCGGAACCACCTCGGAAGGCGATACCTAGGTTGAAACCACCCACCACGGGGATGAGCAGGGACAGGATCACGAGCACCGTAGCAATCGACAGCCACAGCTTGCCCTTCCCCACAAACGGGATCGACGTTTCACCCGAGTGGAGGCGGTTACCGAACTCAAAAAAGCGCTTCATTATGCGTCTTCCTCCGTGGTGGTCGTTTTGGTGTCCACGGTTGATGCTTTACGTTCAGCCGCTTTCCGCTCTGCCAAGGTCTGGCCCGACTTACGCACACGGGACTCTTCACGCCGCTTGGCTTCCTTGAAAGAACGACCCGTATTCTTCTTCCGTGCCTTCTCCAGGTCCAGTCCCATGGCACCTCGGTATGCTTCCGCTTTCACACCCAACTGGCGGGGGTCCATACCCGACATGGGGTGGCCCTCACCAAAGAAGTGCGTACGTGCCAGCACCTGGAGCATGGGGTGTGTGAACAGAACAACGATCACGATGTCGACGATCACCGTCAAACCGAGCGTGAACGCGAACCCGCGGACGGATCCCACAGCCAGAATGAACAGAATGACTGCGGCCAACATGTTCACGGCCTTGGAAGCGTAAATTGTGCGACGGGCGCGGTCCCAACCGACTTCAACTGCCGAAAGGAGTTTACGACCGTCACGCAGTTCGTCTCGCACACGTTCGAAGTACACGATGAACGAGTCGGCGGCCATCCCAATACCGATGATGATACCGGCGACACCGGCCAACGATAGACGATAACCATAGCGCCACGACACGAACAACAGCAGTCCCCATGTCAGAACACCGGCGACCACCAAACTGGACACGGTTACCAAGCCCAGCACGCGGTACTGCAGGAGCGAATACACAACCACCAAGAGCAGACCAATTCCACCGGTGATCAGACCCACCTTGAGGTAGTCGGCACCCAGCGTGGGTGAAATCTGCTGTTCGCTCTGAACCTTAAAGCTGATAGGCAGAGCACCGTTCTTCAGCTGGTTCGCTAGCGTCGACGCCTCTTCCTCGCTGAAGTCACCAGTGATCTGAGCGCGACCATCCGTCACCGCGCTTTGGGACACGGGAGCCGAAAGCACCAGACCGTCAAGAACGATCGCGAACTGGTTATACGGTGGCTGAGCACCCGTAACCGCCGAGGTCACCTTACCGAACACGTCACGACCAAAGTCGTCAAACTCCATCGACACAGCCAGACGGTTCGTCTGAGTGCCCTGCGAAGTCGATTCATATCCGAAGCTCGCATCCTTCACATGTGAACCGGCGAGCTCAACAGGACCCAAAATGTACTTCGCTTGCCCAGTCTGGTCACACGACACCATGGGTTCGTCACGCGGACCGGAGTCTCCACCAACTCGGTTTTCCGGCTTGGTGCAGTCGAGCTTTGCATACTCCTCAAGCAGTTTGGGTTTCATCCAAGACTGCTGATCCTCCGGCTTGAAACGTGGCACGTCATCCTGGGAGCCAGGCTCAAAGTCCTCGGGAAGCTTGGAAGGCTCTTCCTTCTTTGGCTCTTCCTTTTTGGGCTCGGACTTTTCTTCCGGCTTTTGTTCTGGCTGCTTGCCTTTTTGCGATGGGGCTGGCTGCGCTACCGGACGGATGTTGGACGAACCGGGTTTAGCGGGTTCCTTGGCGCCATTCTTCCCACCCAAAAGATCGTCGAGCTTCTTTTGATCCTCTTTGGAAAGTTTGGGGCCTTGTTCTTCCTCAGCCCCTTGTTCCTTCTGTTGTTGGTCAATGGGCGTTGGCTCACCCACGAGTGCCACGCGTCTAAAAGCCAGCTGCGCCGACGAGCGAACCAGGTTACGTGTCTCCTCGTCCGGGTTACCGGGCAGGTTCACAACAATGTTGCGGTCACCCTGGGTGCTAATTTCGGCCTCGGACACCCCGGTCGAGTCCACACGCTGGCGAATAATCGCAACTGCCTGTTGCAACTGTTCGCGTGTAACCTGCTGGTCTTCAAGTTGCGGCTCCAAGATGATGGACGTTCCACCTTCGAGGTCAAGAGCCAACTTGGGCGACCAGGTCGCGTTCGACCAGACCGCACCTGCCCCTACAAGGGCGAAAATAATTACGATAAAAGCTCCAAGCGCCAAAAACCGGCGCCCAGGACGGGGCTTTTTGTCAATAGATGCCACGGTGTTTACTTCTTGTCGGAATCGTTCTGGTCAGCGTCGTTGTTAGTCTTCGCGTTGCGCTTCGCTTCGTTCATCGCATCAAGTTCAGCGTCGGTGATGCGGGGAGCCTTGTCGGCATCCGGCTTTTCTGTAGCAGGTTCGTCAACGTCTGAAGCCGCTTCCGCCTCGGATTCTGAGTCCACAGGCTCTTCGTCCTGAGGTGCCTCAATCTGCGCAATGGTCTGACGGTGGATCACCACGCTTGTACCAGGCGTGGTCTCAACGGTCACCTTGATCCCATCTTCGTCGACGTCGGTCACCGTGCCGAACATCCCAAAGCTGGTCATCACGGTTGCGCCTTCACGCAAATTGTTCGAAAGCTTCTCCTGCTGTGCCTTCTGCCGTTTACGCGTGTTCATCATAAAGAACAGCAAGAGCCCACCAAGAGCTACCAGAAGAACAATCTCCACGACCAAACCCTTTCGATGTCATTTAACGCCAAAATTGTAGTCTAATACCTAACTGAGCAACACCCAATTAGCAACAGGCCACGTGCGTTAAGAAAACAGTGCTGGGTCGTCTGGCGGGGTCAAACCGATGTGCTGCCACCCTGTCTGCGTGGCGATTCGTCCGCGCGGAGTGCGCGTCATCAAACCTTCACGAACCAAGAACGGTTCAGCGACTTCCTCAACCGTCTCCGGCTCTTCCCCCACACTCACAGCCAGCGTGGACAGACCCACCGGTCCCCCGTTAAACCTTTCGCACAAAACTGAAAGAACTGCCCGGTCCAGACGGTCGAGCCCACGGTCGTCCACCTCGTACACGTTCAACGCAGACCGGGACGCGTGCAGATCAATGTGGCCGTCACCCCGGACCTGCGCCCAGTCACGCACGCGCCGCAACAACCGGTTCGCAATACGCGGAGTCCCCCGCGACCGGCGCGCGATCTCGGCCAGGCCAGCTTCGTCGGCGTCAATGCCCAGCATGCCAGCTGAGCGCTCAAGCACCCGCTGCAAATCCTGCGACGTGTAGAAATCCAAATGCCCCGTAAACCCAAAGCGATCACGCAACGGTGCCGGCAACAACCCCGACCGGGTGGTGGCCCCCACCAACGTAAACGGCGGAAGATCCAGCGGGATCGCGGTGGCTCCAGGCCCCTTCCCCACGATCACATCGACGCGGAAGTCCTCCATGGCCACGTACAACATTTCTTCGGCAGCGCGCGCAACACGGTGAATCTCGTCGATGAACAGCACTTCACCCTCATCCAGCGACGACAAAATCGCCGCCAAATCACCCGCGTGTTGAACGGCGGGGCCCGACGTAATGCGAATGTGCGAACCCATTTCCTCAGCAATAATCATGGCCAGCGTGGTCTTACCCAGACCGGGCGGGCCAGACAGCAACACGTGATCCGGCGTGCGCTTACCGGCCTTCGCCGCGTCGAGAACCAGTGAGAGCTGTTCACGCACCTGCTTCTGCCCCACGAACTCCGCAAGTCCCTTGGGACGCAAAGCCGCTTCCTGCGCGCGCTCAGCATCACCAGCCCCAGAACGCATGAGGCGCTCTTCTTCTGCCCCTGTGAGGCCGGAGTCGCCAAAATCTACTTCATAGGACTTGTCACTCACCGCGAACCACCGAGTTCACGCAACGCCGCCTTGAGCAAGTCGGCCACCGACGCCCCGTCCATATCCGGTGCCACCGTCTCCACCGCTTTGATCGCAGCCGCTTCTTTCCAGCCCAGACCCACAAGAGCCTGCACCACCTCGGCGCTGGCGGGCCCTGCTGCGGAAGAAGGAACGGCCGAGGTGGCAGGCACCTTCCCCTGCAAGTCCACGATGAGCTTGGCGGCGACCTTGGGACCAACCCCCGGAACGGCCGTGAGCACTTTAGGAGTATTGTCCGAAATAGCGCCGTACACCTGGTCCGGTGACAGCACGGAAAGAATAGCCAAGGCGAGTTTGGGGCCAACCCCGTTTGCACCCAACAACGTGGAAAACAGCTTCAGCTCCCCTGGCGTATCGAAGCCGTACAAGGTCAGCGCGTCTTCGCGAACAATGAGCTCCGTGTGCAACGCGACTTCTGAACCCGTGCGCACCCGGCCGGCTACCGCAGGAGTCACAAAAACTTCCCGCCCAACTCCGTAGGTGACAACGGTGAGTGAATTGGCCGAAACTGTGTGAACTGTGCCTTCGAGGTACCGAATCAATGGACATCCTTTGGGAACATACGTGCGATTAATTCTACGTTAGCGCACATATTCCCTGGGATGTGGGACCGCTCTAGCGCGCGTCCCTGATCGCTTGCGCCCACGCGCGTTGCGCCGGGGTGAGATTGTCACCCTGCCGGCCAGCGCGTTGTCGGTCCACCACGTCCTTTGTGGCCCCCGGGGTGGAAAGCCCAGCCGAGGCACCCCGCCACAAGTGGCAAATCGCTAGCGCGAGAGCGTCGGCAGCGTCGGCCGGTTTTGGCGGGCTGTCGAGTTTAAGAATGCGCGTCACCATGTGCGTGACCTGCTTCTTGTCGGCCCGCCCGTTACCCGTGACAGCCGCTTTCACCTCGGAAGGAGTGTGCATCGCCACGGGAATCCCCCGGC
>CABTZC010000108.1 GCA_902489185.1 uncultured Brevibacterium sp.
GCAGTTCATGTGAAACGTTCCGGGTTATAGGCCAAGACCAGACGGCGCAAAGCGAGTGAGGGCCTGAGAAAACTAGCCCTGCGGTGGAGAGCCTAGCCCTGTGACTTACCAGCTGAACCCAACTGCTGGGCCGCTTCGACAATACGGGAAGCCATTCCCGCCTCGGCGAGCTTGCCCCATGCACGCGGGTCATACATCTTCTTATTACCCACTTCGCCGTCAATCTTGAGCATGCCGTCGTAGTTCTTCAACACGTGGTCGACGACTGGGCGGCTGAACGCGTACTGGGTGTCGGTGTCAATGTTCATCTTGATGACTCCGTAGCTCACAGCGTCAGCGATTTCCTGCGCGGTAGAGCCTGAACCGCCGTGGAACACCAGGTCGAACGGCTTGTCCTTGCCGTATTTGGCACCCACCTGTTCCTGAATGTCCTTGAGGATTTCAGGACGCAGTTTCACGTGACCTGGCTTGTACGAACCGTGAACGTTACCAAAGGTCAGAGCCGTGATGTAGCGACCCTTTTCGCCCAGGCCCAGCTTTTCAACGGTGGCCAGACCGTCTTCAACCGTGGTGTAGAGCTTGTCGTTGATTTCGCCGGTGACACCGTCTTCTTCACCACCAACAGCGCCGACTTCGATTTCCAGAATCTGCTTGGCGTTGTGGGTGAGTTCAAGCAGTTCAGCAGCCAGGTCCAGGTTCTCTGGAACTTCAATGGCCGAACCGTCCCACATGTGCGAGTTGAACAGTGGGTCTTCACCGCGGTCAACGCGTTCCTGGCTGACAGCAATGAGTGGCTTAACCCAGGTGTCGATCTTGTCTTTTTGGCAGTGGTCGGTGTGGAGCGCCACCGTGACGTCGTAGTTCTTGGCGACAACACGGGCAAACTCTGCGAGCGCAATTGACCCGGTGACCTTGTCCTTCACGGTTGAACCGGATGCGTATTCGGCACCGCCGAACGACATCTGCAAAATACCGTCACTCTGTGCTTCAGCGAACCCGCGAAGAGCCGCGATCACTGTCTGTGAGGATGTCACGTTGATGGCTGGGTATGCAAAACCTTCTGCTTTTGCGCGGTCGATCATGTTTGCATACGCATCGGGAGTTGCGATTGGCATGTACGCTCCTTCGTGGTACCAAATGGATGCTTGGTGTCAGTATGTCACGCCCTGTTTAACACAGGTCGAACTTTAGGTTCTGAAAACATGAGCCAACTACCGCCGTAGTACACCACCCACTAAGTACGGCCGGCGACACTCTTCGATCGCTTACAGTTCTGAGTATGGAACCATCGGACACCTCGGCATCCCCGCACGGCGGCAGCACTCCCCCGCAGGCGGACCTGACAGCGGCAACGGAAACGGCACCTGCCCCTGCCACCCGGTCCACGATTGTGGCGTGGGCGCTGTGGGACTGGGGTTCTGCGGCGTTCAACGCGGTCATCATCACGTTCGTGTTCACCCCGTACCTGACATCGAAGGTTGCGGGTGACCATGATTCGGGGACGGCTGCACTGGGTTTTGTCACCGCGCTTGCAGGTCTTTTGGTGGCCGTGGTTGCCCCGGCCGCTGGGGTGCGGGCGGATGCGAAAGCGAATCACCACCGGGCCGTCACATCGTTCACCATGATTGTGGTGGCATTGATGGGGGCCTTGTTCTTTGTGAAGGATTCGCCTGAGTACTTTGTGCCTGGCCTGGTGATTCTGTGTATTGCGCAGGTGGTTTTCGAGATCGCGCAGGTGTCGTACAACGGCATGTTGCCTCATATTTCGACTCCAGCAAATGCCGGCACGGTGTCGAATGTTGGCTGGGCCCTGGGGTATTTGGGCGGACTGGCCCTGTTGTTCATTGCATTGTTCACCCTCATTCAGCCCGAGGTGGGGCTCTTTGGCGCAACCGATGAAGGTGGCTTGCGTTTCCGCTTAGTTGCCGTGTTGGCTGCTGTCTGGTTTCTCATTTTTAGCCTGCCTCTCATGTTTTCGAAGCGGACGTCGGCCCGGCCCGCTCCCAGTGACGATGGTCCCGGTGTTGCTGGTCCAGAGGACGCCGGCTCAGATGACGCTGCCCCTGCGCGCCCGACTTCGCGCGAACTGCGCGGGTTTGCCTCGTGGAAGGCTGACTATGCGCGGGTGATCCGCCGACTGGTGGAGCTGTTCAAAGTGGAGCGCTCGACGTTCGTGTTCTTTGTGGCCTCCGCAATTTTCCGCGACGGACTGGCCACGATTTTTGCGATGGCCGGGGTGATCGCGGCAGGGGCGTACGAGTTCTCCGGTTCCGAGGTGATTTATTTGGGCATCGCCGCCAACGTTGTGGCTGGCGTGGGGTGTCTGATTGCGGGCAAGTTCGATGACTGGTTGGGGCCTAAGGCCGTGATCGTGACCGGCCTGATCTGTTTGATTGCAGGCTGTGTGCCCATTTTGGTCAGTGAGAACAAGACCGTGTTTTGGGTTACGGCCATGTGGCTGTGTTTGTTTGTGGGGCCCGTGCAGGCGAGCTCGAGGTCGTTTCTGTCGCGCATCACCGCACCGGAGCGGGCGGGTGAGAACTTTGGGCTCTACGCAACAACCGGCCGTGCGGTGAGTTTCTTAGGACCAGCGCTGTTCGCGCTGTGCGTCACAATTTTTGGTTTCCAGCGTGCCGGAGGCCTGGGGATCATGATTGTTCTGGCGCTAGGTCTGGCACTGATGCTCAGGGTGCCGGCCGCGCGCACGATCCGCACCCGCGCATGACATGACCGGACACTGCGGATGGGTCAGCGCGTGCTCGTTTTCCACCGCATAAACAGCCAAGCAACTGGCGCGGCTATGGGCAGAAGAATGATCGCCAACGCGATCAACACTTTGTTCCCACTGCTGATGTGACTGTCACGGACAAGGTCGAATAGTGCGACGACTGCGAGGATGGGTGCCAGCGTTAATACGCCATACATGGCGACATCACCGGCAGTCGGCACCAGAGGATTAGCAATGAGCGCACTCATGAAAGAAGATTACCATACTGCGGGCGCGTAAACCGCGCACGGATTTCGCCAAAGTGTGTCCCACACCATAGAATGAGGCATTAACTGAACGACTGTTTAGTCAAGTTCACCGCTAGCGAACGACTTATGTAAGTCCCCGTTCGAAAGGATAGGCATGGACAACCTTCTGAGCGCAGAAGAACTCGAATTTGCCGAGAAGATGCGCCACTTCTACCGCACGGAAATCCCTGAGGACATTCGTTTCCGTAACGCGATTGGTCAAGAGATGACCAAGGACGACATCGTGACCACGCAGCGGATCCTGAACAAGCACGGATACGCGGTTCCTAACTGGTCGCAGGAATTCGGCGGTCAGGACTGGACTCCGGTTCAGCACCACATTTGGCTCGAAGAAATGCAGCTGGCCAGCGTCCCTACCCCACTGCCGTTCAACGCGTCCATGGTGGGACCAGTCATTGACACGTTCGGTTCACAAGAAATCAAGGAACGCTTCCTCCCGGCTACCGCGAACCTCGACATTTGGTGGTCACAGGGATTCTCGGAACCAAACGCCGGATCCGACCTGGCAAGCCTCAAGACCTCCGCGGTCAAGAAGGGCGACACCTACATTGTGAACGGTCAGAAGACCTGGACCACCCTGGGACAGTACGGCGACTGGATCTTCAACCTGGTCCGCACCGACCCCAACGTGAAGAAGCAGGCCGGTATTTCGTTCCTGCTCATCGACATGAAGACCCCTGGTGTAACGGTTCGTCCGATCCAGCTCATCGACGGTGGCGTTGAAGTCAACGAAGTGTTCTTCGACAACGTTGAAGTACCAGTTGAAAACCTGGTGGGTGAAGAGAACAAGGGCTGGACCTACGCCAAGTTCCTCCTGGGTAATGAACGCACCGGAATTGCCCGCATCGGTCAGTCCAAGGTGGCCCTCGCCCGGGCGAAGGCTTACGCACAGGCGACAAAGACCTCGGCGGGAACCCTGCTGGACGACCCACTGTTCGCAGCACGCATCACCAAGATCGAAGCGGAACTCACAGCACTGGAATTCACCCAGTTGCGGGTCCTTTCCACGCAGGAAAAGGGCATGGACCGCCCAGACCCACGCTCCTCGGTGCTCAAGCTGCGCGGATCCCAGATCCAGCAGGACATCACCGAACTTCTGTTCGACGTAGTTGGCCCACAGGGACTGGACTTCGTGGACTCCGATGAAGTTCGCAAGACACTCCCCCACGGCGCCGGTGACGCAATGCCGCACTACTTCAACTACCGCAAGGTCTCCATCTACGGTGGTAGCTCTGAAGTTCAGCGCTCCATCATCTCCAAGGCCATCCTGGGCCTGTAACCAGCCAGCTCAAACAGCTAAAACAGCCGCGTAGAAATACGAAGCGACGAGTTTAGAACAGAGGACAAAAATGGATCTCGAACTCACAGATGTACAGCAGGAGCTGGGTGCAACCCTGGGTCGCCTGCTGAAAGGAAAGTACGACGCCGAATCCCGCGAAGCGATCCGCACCTCGGACGCCGGGTGGAGCGAAGACATGTGGAACCAGTTTGCTGAACTGGGACTCATGAGCCTGCCGTTTGCTGAAGAGCACGGTGGTGCGGGCATGTCGTTCGCTGAGGTTGCCGTGGTCATGGAAGCGTTTGGCCGCGCGCTTGTGCTTGAACCGTACCTGCCAACCGTGATCCTGGGTGGTGGGCTTGTGGACATCGCTGGAACCGACGAACAGAAGTCGGAAATCCTGCCTGGTGTCGCAGCTGGTGAAACGCGCATGGCTTTCGCCGCTCAGGAACCTGGTTCGTTCTACGACGTGACCGCGCCGCAGACCAAGGCCGTGGGCTCTGGTCAGGTACAGATCAGTGGTGAAAAGAGCAACGTTGTAGGTGGCGCGCAGGCGCACACGTTCGTGGTCACGGCACAATCGGAGCAGGGTCTGGCCCTGTACCTGGTGCAGGCCGACGCACAAGGTGTCACCGTGGACCAGCGCACGCAGGCCGACGGCCTGAGCTCAGCGCACGTGAAGTTTGACAGCGCCCCAGCCACCCAGCTGGGCACGGTTGTGGGACAGGACGCACAGGACGCCGTGCAGCGCGTGCTGGACATCGCTAATGCAGCCCTGGCTTCCGAGGCCGTGGGTGCCATGGAAGTGTCGCTCAAGATGACGGCGGAGTACCTCAAGACCCGTGAACAGTTCGGTGCACCGATTGGTGTCAACCAGGTGCTACAGCACCGCGCGTCCGACCTGTACGCGGCACTCGAGTTCGCCAAGTCGATGGCCCTGTACGCCAAGTTGGCAATCACGCAGGACCCGGACGGCACCTCGGAGACCCGCCACCGCGATGTCCTGGCAGCCAAGTACGTCATCGACGACACGGCCCGACTGATTTCGCAGGAATCAATCCAGATGCACGGTGGAATCGGTATGACCATGGAATACCCCATTGGTCACTACGCCAAGCGCCTGACGGTGATTCCACGTACGTTTGACTCGAAGGAAGAAGTCACTCGCGAGCTTTCCGCTCTGGGTGGCCTCATCAAGCCAGAAGCAGCGGACCTCAAGTAGTCTGCGTGAAAGGGCTCCGGTGCTGTTATGCGCTGGGGCCCTTTATCGTTAGTTTTTTAAACGGAACAGGTGAACACTCAAAGGAGAGAAAATGACGGTTTCGAAAGCGTATGTTTTGAATGAGCGTCCTACTGGGGCGCCTGACGCCAACACGTTTGCGGTCAAGGAGATCCCCGTGCGCGCGCCCGGTGAGGGTGAGCTGTTGCTGCGCACCTTGTACTTGTCCCTTGACCCGTACATGCGGGGGCGTTTGTCAGAGGCGAAGTCGTACGCCAAGCCTGTTGAGTTGGGGGAGGTGATGGTGGGTGCCACCGTCGCCGAGGTCGTTGACTCCAACGCTGACGGGTTCAGCAACGGTGACATTGTGTTGGGGTACGGCGGTTGGCAGACGTATTCGGTGGAGCGTGCCAAGTACGTGCGCAAGTTGGACCCGAATGTTGTTCCGGTGACCACTGCTCTGGGTGTTTTGGGTATGCCTGGGTTCACGGCGTATGCCGGCCTGTTGGTGATAGGGAAGCCGCAGCCGGGTGAGACTGTCGCGGTTGCCGCGGCTACCGGTCCCGTTGGTTCCGCCGTGGGTCAGATTGCGAAGATCAAGGGTGCCCGCGCGGTGGGGATCGCTGGTGGCCCGCAGAAAGTTGAGCAGTTGCGTGAGTTCGGGTTCGACGTGTGTACAGACCACCGCGACCCAGACTTCAAGCAGAACCTGCGTGATGCGGTTGGTAAGGGTTCGTGGGTTGAACGCGGTGGCGCGGTTGTAAGCCGCCGAGGTGCTGGCGAGGAATCTGCACCGTCAGGTATCGACGTGTACTTTGAGAACGTCGGTGGCGCAGTGTGGCAGGCGGTCATGCCGTTGCTCAACACGTTTGCGCGTGTGCCGGTGTGTGGTCTTGTGGCCAATTACAACGGAACAACCGACCCGTCGCCTGCCGGTGGTATGGAGAAACTCATGATGCTCTCACTGGCGAAGTCGTTGACCATCCGCGGGTTTATTCAGTCCGAGTTTGTTCGCGACCTTGAGCCACAGTTCTTGAAAGACATGACCGAATGGGTGGCTTCTGGCCAGGTGAAGTACCTGGAAGACATCACGAACGGGTTTGAGAACACGGTCGATGCGTTTGTGGGCATGCTGGAAGGCAAGAACTTCGGTAAAACCATTGTGAAGTTCGCTGACTAACGGCTGTTCGCGCAAGAAAGCCCCGGAGCAGTTCAGATCGAAGTGTTCCGGGGCTTTTCCCGTCAGGGGTTGTCAGTATGCTCCGGGTGGAGGCGGCTGGAAGCGGCTGTCAGAGTTATCTGAACTGCCCTGGTAACCCTGGTTATCTTGTTGCGGGTAGCCCGGTTGTGGCGCAGAACCGTAGCCTGTCCCGCCATAGGGAGCGGACCCGTAGCCACCAGGTTGGCTGCCCGGCTGACTTCCAAACTGGCCACCACCTGCGGGGTAACCACCTGGCTGACTTCC
>CABTZC010000109.1 GCA_902489185.1 uncultured Brevibacterium sp.
GGCCAAAACCCACCACCCCCCCGCGGAGCCGTAAACGGAGCCAACGTCATTCCCAAGGTGCCGTGACCGGTGAGGACTGTGACACCTCGGCCGATTTCCTTAAAGATTGGCAATCCGTCCGCGGTCATGGGGCGGCTGCCGATCCGCGCAACCGCACCCTTCCGGTCAAGCTCACCCACCGCCGGGACAAGGCGGGTAGCGGCGCGCACTAGGGCGTTAACCTCGGCGGGCGTTGGTGCCGTACGCGGCTTACCGCCAAACCGCATTCCTCCTGATAGGCGCACACGTGTGTCGTCCGGGTTGATCACCACGTGGTCCTCAATACTCATGAGCGCCCGCGAGGCCACCGGCCCGTCAGTGGGAATCTCCACACTCCAGCCCACGCCGGGTTCCACCGCAACGCGCCCACCAAAAAGGCGGGCCACTTCGTCGCTTTGCGCACCGGCAGCAATGACGACGTGGCGGGCGCGGTGCTGCTCGCCGAGGTCGGTCTCCACGCACGCTGCTCCCCCACCTGCGGCCTCACGCCCCGAGGTGACAGCCGCTTGGTGGAAACGGGCGCCTCGGGATTGGGCGGCGTTGCGCACGGTTGCGGTGACGTGGCCGGGGTGGAAGGAAACGTCGTCGGGGTAGAACACTCCACCGGCAATGTCACTGGCGAGCGCGGGTTCGCAGGCGCGGGTTTCAGCGGCGTCGAGGAGCTGGCTACGAACCCCGGCGGGGGCCACGGTGGCGGCTTCGCGGGCTTGAGCGCGCAGGGCTTTCGCCGAGGTGGCCACGTAGAGCCAGCCGGTGCGGCGCAGGTGCAGGTCGGTCGATTCGCGTTGTTCAAGTTCGGCGTATAGATCCACGCTGGTGCGTGCCATGTTGTAGATGGTGCGGATGTGGCGTTTGGCGTGTCCGGGGCGTGAGGCCCACGCGAATGTGGGCAGCCAACCCAGCGTGCGCAGTGGCAGCGGGGTGGCGAGCTCAATGCCTCCCCCACCGGCAAGAACGGCCCTGGCTCCGGTGACAAGGGCGCGCGGATTGGACATGGGTTGGGCGTAACTGAGCGCCATGATGCCAGCGTTCGCATACGATGCGGCCGGCTCTGGCTGGGGGTCAAAAACGTCCACTTCCCACCCGGCGAGCGCACACTCATACGCCAGATAACTGCCGACGATTCCGCCACCAACAATGATGATCGACTGCTGGCTGGGCGTGGGGCGCGGGGTGTGTGAGCGGCGCGGACTCATTTCTTTCCGAACAGTCTGCCAAAGAAGGACTGTTTCTGGGGTTCCCCGCCGCCGAGGTCGCCCCCGTCTTGCGGGTCCGCCAGCGGCTCTTCGCTGGGGTCCGGTTCAGTTTGCTGGTATGTGAAGTACTGCCCTTCAACGGCAAACACGTCGTCGCCTGAGCCCACTGCACCCACGGCGCGCGGAAGTTCCTGGATAAGAAGGTCGCCATCCACCTCGGCCGGTTCTTCTTCCCCACCTTCCTCACGGAACATAAACGCGGACTCATCCACGACCGGAGTGCCTTCATTGAGCTCCTCATCACCAGCAAGCAGGTGCCTGACGAGTGTGCCGTCGACGAACACCCGGTAATCCACGAAGCTCATGGAGGACACCGTGCTCGCTACGTGCCAAGTACCGGGCAGGGTGATCGAGTCGGTTTCGAAGTGAGGCGCGATCAGCATTTCCGGGTCCCACAGGATAGTCCAGTCACCGGGGCGCGCCACCGCAAAGAACTGGTTCGACGGGTCATGGAATGCAGTCCACAGGTCACCTTTGACCTGTGTGGGGGTCAGTCCCCAGGCCTCGAACTGCTGAGGCGTTACGGGTTCCGTTGTGAGGATCAATGAAGTTGTCAGTCCCATACGAAAAGCGTAGCTAAATGTGGTCCATGAAGGAATGGTTTGTCTGGCTGCCACCGGCCTGTGGAAAACCCGGTGTTGCCGATTTTGGCCCGGTAAAGTTATGCGCATTGAGTAGATAAGCACGTTACTCAGGGTTATGAAGGGAGGTGCAAACGATGAGCGTTCGAGTTGATGTTCAACCCAGGCTTTTAGAGTGGGCAGTCGAACGAGCCGGGTGGGACCGCGAAACTACGATTGATCGTGTTCCAAGCTTTAGCGACTGGGTCGCTGGGGTGAAGAAACCCACGCTGAAACAACTCGAGAAGTTCGCACGCGATACCCACGCGCCCTTAGGGCTCATGTTCTTACCGGAACCTCCTCATGAAACCGTTCCCATTCCCGACATGCGAACGTTCGGCAATAAGCAGGTACCACGACCCTCGGCGGATCTGCTCGACACGATTTATTCGTGTCAGGATCGACAGGACTGGTACCGCACATACGCGCAGACGAACGATGTAGAACCGCCAAACCTCATCCCACACGCGACCACGGCAACACCAGCTACAGTTGTGGCGCGTCACATGAGGGAGCAGCTGGATCTGCCGAGCCTGGGTCACAATGTTGTCTACAGTCGGCAGCAGACGATTCGCCACCTGATTGACCGTGTTGAAGGCCTTGGGGTCTTAGTCATGATCAACGGCGTTGTTGGTACGAACACCCACCGTAAACTCAACCCGCAAGAGTTTCGAGGTTTTGCACTTGCAGACCCCTTAGCACCGTTGATCTTCGTCAACGGTGCTGACACAAAAGCGGCACAGATTTTTACCCTGATTCACGAGTTCGCACACATCATTCTGGGCTCCAGCGCCTTGTCTGACGCTTCCACGCACCTGGAAAACGGCATGCGTGAAGAAGAGTGGTGCAATCAGGTTGCCGCCGAAGTTCTAGTACCGCTCGATGCTCTAGAACATGACTTTTCCGGCGAAGAATCTGTTGAGGAGCTCGAACGTTTGTCCAACACGTTCCAGGTCAGTACCTTGGTTATTCTCAAGCGGCTTTTCGACGCCCACTTGATTACGTGGGAGGAGTACCGCGCACGCTATGTAACCGAGCAAAAGAGAATCGGTGAAATCCTAGCCTCTCAAAAGCCGTCAAAAGCTGGAGGCAACTTTTATAACACTCAGCTCATTCGGCTTAGTCGCACGTTTGCCAGCGCCGTCATTGCAAGTGCTATGGAAGGGTCCACGGCATATCGCCAGGCCTACCAATTACTGGGCACAAAGAAACGCTCGACGTTCGACACCATGGCAAGCGAACTGGGGATCGCCTGATGTACGTGCTCGACTCCAACGTTTTCATCGAGGCCAAGAACCGATACTACGACCGATACGTTTGGGATGCTCAGAAAGACTGGCGCACGGTTAATTCTGCAGCAGTAGTCACCCCCTCACCTAGCGCCTATCCGGCAGGCTTCCCGGGGCGGGCCTTCCCGGCGGGCTTATCCGTGTATCGAACCGTGTGCTCGCCCACTTCCGCTGCGTTGAGTTCAGGTTGAGTTCAGCAAGTTCAGAAGGTCGTTAGACACGTATCCGCGTTTACCCTTGTCGACACTTCGCTTTTCCAAAACGCCGGCCGCCACAAGGTGTTCAAGGGCACTCTGCGCCGCCGTTGCTGTTGTACCGGTCAGCCGAGCGGCCACATCGATCGTCAACGCCGGAAGTTTCGGCAACACATCGAGGATCTTCCACACGGTTGAATCACTTCGCGGAATTCTGGTCCCAGCCTGCTCTGCATAAGCGACGATGGTGTCTCGGCTATCACGATCAAACTCATCGAGCTCAGCCTTAAGCGCGGTCGCTAAGTCCACGGCTTCGTCTGCCGCAGAAATGAAGTGCGCAAGCCACGCGTTGACGCCTTCGCTGATACTTAACTCACGCGCAGGCTCAGATTCTGTAGCCAAGTCGGCACCATGCGGGATGCCACGAAAAGCCATCAACCCGGTGACATTTTCATCTGAACGGGTCAGAAGCACCTGACTGATCGGCAACACCGAACCTTCCGTCAGACCACCGCGAACCAACACGGTATGAATGAGCGCTCGCCCAATACGCCCATTACCATCAGCAAACGGGTGCAAAGTTTCGAACTGCGCGTGCACCAGTCCAGCCTGAATAAGGGAACCCGTCGCCGCGCCGTTCATAAACGCCACCAGGTCCTGCACTGCCGGTATGAGATCCGCCGGTGCTGGCGGAATGAACTCCGCTTGACCTGGGTGGATGTCGCTGCCGCCCACCCAGTTCTGTCTGTCGCGCGTACCCGGCTGGTTGAGGTCGGGCAGAAGTTCTGCCTGCAACGCCTCAATGTCGGGCCACGTGATGTTCTCCGCCGCTCCCAGGCGATTAACAGCGCTTGTGAGTGCGGCGATGTTGTCCGCAACTTCAGCCGCCGCCGAGGTGTTTCCGGAGTTGGTAACGGCAGTCCTGGTGCGCTCGAGCCGCTTGAGTTCTTCGAAGACAATGTTCCGAGCGTTAGAGCGCAGGCCCTCTATGTAGGAGCTCGATACTGCTTCGCTCCGCAGGAGGTAACGCGATATTGCTTCGAGCTTTCCAGTTGACTTATGGAACTTCTGGGTTCGGATGCGTCTTTCTACCCGACTGGCTTGAGTAGCCACTTCGGGATCAATACGCCACTCGGGTTCAATGAGCGAAAAGGGTTGATATGACCAGTACGTTCCTCCCCAGCGGTCACGTGGGCGCCGTGCATCGTCGGGCGGAGTCCACTCCCCAACTGACCAAGACATACGCGAAAGCCTTTCACCAACCACCATCCAATCCAAGGATAATGCTTATCCTTGGATAAAGCGCGCGTACACCAAAGGATAACGGTTATCCTTGAGCACTTAGCTCATCTCGCCCAGGCTAAACACGATCTTGGAAAAGCTGGCCTCAACGCACACCTGCGTAGGACTTTCGAACTCCCCACAAGCTTCCCACTTAACTTCCCAAAGTGTTATGTTGAGTGGGAAGTTAAGTGGGAAGTTGAAAAAACTCCCCAGCTAAAGCTTCTTCACCGTTAACTTCTGGATCAGCCCGGCCGCGTTGAGTTTCATGGTCACTTCGCGCCCACGCCGCTGACCATCGCGCTCTTCGCCCCACACTTTCCAGGTGGCCTCGTGCGCATTCATCCACGTGACCTCAACGCCATCCGACCCAGCAGCCACCGGACCGTCACCACCCACATACTCACGCACCTCAGCCCAGTGCGTCAGACGCTCAGCCCGGGGCACATCCATGTCCATGTTGTCCGAAAACACCTGGTCAACCCCCGAATCATCACACGCAGCAATCATCCGTTCGGCCTGTGCAGCCCGCTCGCGCGCCTCTTGCGACGGCGCCAAACTGCACACCGGGTCCACCGCATACACAACGCCAGCCCCAGCGTCACCATCGCCCGCTCCAGCCCCCGAGGCGCCCGCAGCCTTGCGTGCCGGAGTCGCCTCCACCGCATCTTCCCTGGGCCACGCAACCGAACCGTCACCTCGGCCGCGCACATCCGAAACCAGCGCGTCGAGAGCGTTGGTGGCGACCACCTCGGCGGGGAAACCCGTCACATTCGCCAACAGCACGACCCCCGTGCCACTTGCCGCATGCCACCTCATGTGTAGCGAAAACCCGGGGTACCCGCCCGAATGCCCCACACTGTGCGCCAACTGCGTATCGAAATAACACCGCAGCCCATACCCGTACCCGGCAGTCACCACCGCATCACGGGCGTTGCGCGTGACGCTGATGAGCCGGTGTGCTTGTTGCAGGTCGGCCAGGATCCGGCGCCACTTACGCTGCTCGCGCGGGTTGGCACCCAGGGGAAAACCGCCGAGGTGACCCCCACCTTCCCCGCCGGCCCCACCTGCCGCGGCGATCGGCCCAGCGGCGTCACCAGCCGACTCACCGGCCTCGAGGCTTCCGTCTACAGCCGTCATGAGAACACTGACCCAGCGGGCGACATCGCGCACCGAGGACGCCAACCCGCCAATCGCTGAGAACGCACCGGGCAACGTGAACGGTTGTGGCTCCAGCTCGCCCGTCAAAGTCTTCCGATACCCCGTGACCAGCCTCTCCTGGTCCAGCTCACGGACATCAAACCCCGTGGATTCCAACCCCAGGGGTGTGAGCAGATGAGTGGCGACCACCTCGGTAAATTCCCGGCCCGTGGCCGCCTCCACGAACGCACCCAACAGCGCGTACCCGTAGTTGGCGTACTCATACCCGGTACCGGCCGCAAAGTTAGTGCTCGCAGGCCGCCTCATCAACTCACGCATGCCGGCGTCACTCAAGGACTCTAAACGGTCAGCCCACGGGTCGTCATTAGGCAGCCCCGTTGACATGGTCAACGCATCGCGCACCGTCATCCCGGCAGCCCACTGCGATTCCCGCAGGTCAGGCAACCAGTCCACCAACTCGTCATCCAAAGAAGGCACGGCACCGGTCACCGGAATGACACCTCGGCACACACCCAACACCGCAGCCGCCGTAAAGGACTTGGTCATGGACGCGATCCGGAAGATCGCATCCGGGTCACGCTGCGCAACCAACCGGCCACCGGACACGATCCCGTAGGCCAGTTGCGTGACACCTCCCGCCGATGCCTCGGCCTCTAACTCTTCGCACACCTGAGTGAGCACAGACGGGGCGAATGACACGGTGGGTCCTTTCGTGAGGGTGGGGGTTGTGGGAGTTGCGGTTGTGTGCTTGGGAGTTGATGCTTGCGACTACTTCTTGGGCGCTTGGGACTTGCGCTGTTGGGCTTCGACCTCGTGCCGGTGCAGGTGCGCGTACGAGTCACCCAGCAGGGCTTTGAGGCCTTCGGTCCGGCCGATCTGCTTCTTCGCGGCGACCACGTAAAGCACGGCACCAATCGCACACCACACACCCAAAATGATGTACTCCGACGGCCATACCAGCGACGACCCCGTGCCCGGCACAATCGCCCACACGATCACCAGCAGCGCACCCACTCCACCGATCGCGGGCAGGAAGCCCCAGCGTGTGCGGTAAGGGCGCTCCAATTCCGGATACCGCCGAGGTGTCAGGTACTTCGCCAGCACCACCATGAACCATACGATCCCTAAGTACACGCCTCCGGTGTCCAGGAACCACAC
>CABTZC010000110.1 GCA_902489185.1 uncultured Brevibacterium sp.
CGGGGCGGGCAGGTCGAAGCCCAGCGCGGCGGCTGCCTGTTGCGTGGTGGGTTGGTTCCACCAGCGCGCGACTTGTTCGTGGGTGGCCAGTGAGCGCATTTCGGCTTTGTCCAGGTAGAGGATGCCATCGAGGTGGTCGGTTTCGTGCGCGATGATGCGCGCGGCCCAGCCGGTGATGTCTTTCGTGATGGTGGCGCCTTCATGGTCGTGTGCGGTGAGGGTGATGGTGCGCGGGCGGGCCACGACGGCTTGGTAGCCGGGGATGGAGAGGCACCCTTCGTAGAAGGCGACGAGTTGGTCGGTGGCGGGCTGGTAGGCGGGGTTGATGAGTGCGGTGAATGGTAGGGGTGTGCGTTCGCGGGCTGCCGCATGTTCGGCCGAGGTGGTGCCCGGGTCTTCGCACACGGCGAGTCTGAGGCTGATGCCGATTTGTGGGGCGGCGAGTCCCACGCCGGGGGCTGCGAGCATGGTGGTGCGCATGGCGGTGAGCAGTTCCAGCAGGGTGGAGTCGTCTATTTGGCCGTCGAAGCGCGCGGTGGTGGTGCGCAGAACGGGGTCACCTGCGGTGACGATGGGGATGACGCCGTCGTTATTCGCGGCCGCGGTTAAGGCCCGGTCGACTTGCTCACGGATGGTCTGCGCCGAGATCTCGATGCCCTGGTTTCCGTCGTTGGAGCGTGGCTGAGGCGTGGGAGTGTTCACGGGAGTAACTCTACTTGTTTCGCTACTCTCAGTGCCCGCGACAAGGTGGCTGGCCTCAACCTCGGCAGTGGAATAAAACGAAGCACCTATGTGATATGGGACTCAAATTTAGTACCGTGGAACCAAGGGGGAAGGCAAGCAGACAGGAGCAGGAGAATGGCCGAGGACGTCAACAAGATCCAGACATACGTAAGGAAATTCGCACCAAGCAAGTACGCCCAGATTCAGGACCCCGAAACCTATTTTCGGGATTTGGAAGAGGAGAGATACGCGAGGGTTCGAGCGTTGGTAGCTCAGATTCCGTACGCTCCTCCGACCGACGAGCAACTGAAGAACCCACTGCGGTTCATGGGAGAGCATCAGCGGGAGCGACAGCGGATACGCGAGATCGCCCACCAGGAGGTCGTGCTTGATCGATTTCCGCCGGAAGTGGACGAGAACGGGAAGCCCCTGGACTCTCCAGAGGACACGGCACCAGTCCAACTCGACTAGCGCCGTCCCCATGCTCTAAGAACCACCTGGCGATAGCGTCCACCCCTGTTCAGGAGTCCAAACCGCATCATCCGAAACAGACTCGTCGAACACGGCAGCAGACAGCTCTGTAGCATCGCGGACAGCACCGTCATAGTCGCTTGCGTCAACCAGTGGAGTGCGTAGCTTTCTGGACCTAAAGCGACGGCGCCAGTCTTCCGGAACCCCGAACTGCCTCGGTGGCGTGTGTAGTGTCTCTAGTCGTTGTTTCAACGCTGTCCTCAACTGGCGCATGTACACAGTCTGCGTACGCGCATAAATTGCCAAATCAACGAGGTCCTTAACGCGAGTACTAAATGGAACAGGAGAGTTGTTACGCGGCACGACCGTGGCATAAATTTTGTCTGCGATCTGATCCGGCAGCGGATAAAGCCGGTAATCTGCGGTAAAAACTGGCCGCGGCAAGTGAAGACGAGTTCGCGGAGTGATCGATTCAATCTCCCCAACAGGCGGCTCAGACACCACCATGTCAACGCCGAAACGGGAGACGGCTTTTCCCACGGCTGAAATCGTAACGATAAGCCTTCCACCCGTGGTGCGCTGTGAAGCAGTCGGCATAACCAATGGCCTGTCGAACTTCGCAACGATTCCAAGGTGGTCCCCGGCATCCTCCTGAACCGCATTCTGCAGTGCATCTAGTGCGGTCTCGAAATCGGACTCACTCGTTGCAAGGTCGATATCCCTGGTTTCCCTAGCCAGAGGCTCACGAGCGAGTAGAGCAGTCCCACCTTTTACGAACCACTGGCTGTCACGGTCTTTAAAGACTCGCACCAAGAACCGGTCAAAGTATCCTTCCGTCAAAACTCTATTGACCGGCTTTCCGCTTACACCAGCTTGCACCTTTGCAGCATGCGTCAGCGCCTGAACAAACGAATGGTCGTCAGGATAAGGCACTCCAGGTCGACTCACACTTCCCCCTAATGGTACTGAGTTATAAGATCAAGTAGCTTTTCACCATCTCCCTCAGGTAAACCATTTTCTGCGGCAAGTGGCCCCAGCCGACGCACGAAATCCGGCTCAGTGTGTGCATTGAGGTAGTTTCGTGTACGCGCATCAACCACGGCATCGCCAACAAGCGAAAGATCCCCATGATCCTTAATCAAATCAATCAGTGTTGCCACTGGGCTCAGACATGGAATGCCCTCAACGACTTCAACGTCACACGGCTCAACCGTCTCGTGTCGTAGCAGCACGCCAGGTTCTCGCGTGCTCAACGGACGAGACGTGATGAAGTCATACGGGTCGGGCCACATGTCACCAATATCGTGCAGATATGCTGCCGTTGCACCAGCCGCAACGAGCGCAGGAGGGACTGACTGGTAATCGTTGTCTCCCAATCGCATCCACAACGCCAGGATTTCCGTGAACCGTGTCGACGGGGCGCCCACCACCTTGTACACACCCGGCGTGACCTGTTCAAGGTAACCAGATTCCACCAGGGCAGTTTTCTGAGACGCTGAAAGCCCTGCTTCGTTAAGCCATTCGACAGTAATGAGGCCACGGCGACGCTCAGCAAGGCGACCGACTTTCACGATAGTCCCGTATGGCATATCACAACACTACCGCTTGCGGGCGTCAACGGAGTCAGCCCAAATTAATTCGCACTTAAACAATAAAAGCATTTAACGCGCAAATAATTGCACAATAAATACACTCGAGGCGAAGCTATACACAATTATTCCACATTGCACATTTCCAGAATGTTTCAAACGTTTCACAAACGTTTCCCCTGGTCACAAGCCATGCAACCCAAATATTTTTCTCACTTTTTATTCGCCAAACTATATACAAACAACTATTTAGTGCTGTAGTTTTAATCCGTCGACCACGTCGATCAAATGAATAAATGACACCGACGAGACTGGAGGAACAACTATGACACCGGATCAGGTTGCAGCGGCGTCGGGAAACGCGAGCTGGATGCTCATCTCAGCTTCACTTGTGCTTCTAATGACACCCGCCCTGGCACTGTTTTACGGCGGCATGTCACGCCAGAAATCCGTTTTGAACATGATGCTGATGAGCTTTGGGGCAATCGCCGTAGTCAGCATCGTCTACGTGCTGTGGGGCTGGTCAATGTCCTACGGTTCACAATCCATCCTGGGTCTGTTTGCTAACCCCTTTGAGTTCTTTGGACTGCGGAACTCAATCACAGATACCAACGGCAACTTCATCGAGGGAGCCAGCGGTTACGCCAACATTATTGACATTGGTTTCCAGCTGACCTTCGCATCCATTTCCGTTGCACTCATCTCAGGCGCTCTAGCCGAACGCGTCAAGTTCGGCACCTGGCTAGGCTTCGTCGCACTGTGGGTGACCTTCGTGTACTTCCCGCTTGCACACATGGTGTGGGGTGGCGGTCTACTGTCACACAGCGCAACCGGGCTTTCTGCGATGCTGTTCGGCTCTAACGGCGAAGAAGCAAACGTCGCCCCCATCGACTTCGCGGGAGGTACAGTCGTCCACATTTCAGCCGGCACCGCTGCCCTGGCCCTCGCCCTCATCGTTGGCAAACGCGCCAACTTCATGAAATCCCCACACCGCCCACACAACGTTCCATTCGTCATGTTAGGCGCAGCCCTGCTGTGGTTTGGCTGGTTCGGCTTCAACGGCGGTTCTGCATTCGCCGCCGACGGTGCTGCCGGACTCGCATGGCTAAACACAACCGTGGCCACCGGCGCCGCCATGTTGGGCTGGCTGGCCTACGAACGCATCACTGAAGGCCAGCCCACCTCACTGGGTGCCGCCTCGGGCGTTGTCGCTGGACTCGTCACCATCACCCCGGCTGCCGGAGACCTCACCCCACTCACCTCCATCATCCTGGGAGTTATCGGTGGCGCTCTAGGAGCGTGGGGAGTCGGCCTGAAATACACATTCCACTATGACGATTCGCTCGACGTTGTAGGCGTGCACCTGGTCGCAGCCCTCTGGGGAACAATCGGCGTCGGGCTCTTCGCCAACGACCGTGGCTTACTGACCGGTGGCGGTATGGAAGGCTTCAAACTCTTCATCATCCAGATTCTGATTGCGGTCATCGCGATGATTATTTCGGGCCTTTTCACCGCACTCATCGCCTTGCTCCTCAAATCAACTTCCGGCTGGCGGGTTGACCCCAAACAGGAGTTCACCGGCATCGACATCACCACCCACGGCGAGTCAGCCTACGACCGAAGCATCTAATGCACCGCCCACTAGACCACTACATCAACACGTCCACCTTGACTAAGGAGCCCACATGAAACTCATTACAGCCGTCGTGAAGCCGTTCACAGTCACAGAAATCAAAGCGGCACTGGAAAAACTGGGCATACACGGAATGACCGCATGGGAGGTCCGAGGCTACGGACAACAGCAGGGCCACGTCGAAATCTATCGCGGCGCCGAATACGCCGTTGATTTCGTCGACAAGGTCCGGATCGAGGTCCTCGTGGATAACCCCCAGCTCCAAGGTGCCCTCGAAGCCATTGTGAGCACCGCACACACCGGAGAAATCGGCGACGGGAAAGTGTGGGTCACCCCCGTTGAAGAGGTCGTCCGTGTGCGCACCGGCGAGCGCGGAGTTGACGCTGTGTGACGACCACCGTGGACGTGGGGCTAGTGACCTACTTGCCCCACGCCACGCGGGTTCCCCGCTTCTTGCTGTACGAAACCGTGCCACCTTGGAACTTTTGGCGGAAACCGCTACCGGATTTATATGGGTCCGAGGTGGGATAACCTAACCGACCCTGCTCCCACCCGTGTTTCTTCCAGGTTCTACGAATCGCACCTTTTGTATAGTGCGTACCGGTTTTTTTAGACCAGTGAATGCTGCCGTTCTCAAAATGCTGGACTGCACCAGGCCTCTTGCCACTGATCTTCTTCGCAGTGCTGACCGGGTACTTCACGCTGTACTTTTTACGCTCCCACTTTTTATGGAACTTACCCCACACGGGGTAGGTGCCACGCGAGTGCTGAATGATCGCTCCACCTTCAAAGCTTTGGCGCCGCCCGTGACCAATTTTGTAACGCTCCGACTTGGGGAATCCAAGCCGTCCCTGTTCCCGCCCGTACTTGGACCAGACTTTACGTATAGACCATGAGTACGCCGAGAAATACACGCCCCGCTTTGACTGGTACACCACACCGTTTTTGAACTTCTGGTACACGCCTTTGCCAGATTTGCGCTGTCGCTGTTGCGGTGGCCCGGTTCGATCTGGGTGCTTGCTGTAGTATTTCTTAATCCCTTTCGACGCAATGGGCACAGTCGGCTGGGAAACCCGCAACTTTGGCAACTGCCTGTATAGCCCGTTACCCGGACAGTCCGTGTACCCTACGTCCCGGTGCCCAAACACGCGCGGCAAAATCCGCTTCGTGCCCTTCTTGTACTTTGACGTTGCACCTTTGGACGTGAGTTTGACCTTGCCACTGGGGTCATATCCCCACAGCTTGCCCTGCCACCGCACAATTTTCTTCAGCGAGCTCAGCGTCGACGAATTCACCGGCTTGTTGTATGTGCCCAGCACCGCAACACCAAACGTGCTGGTGTTGAACCCACCGGCGTGTGCCCCAATCACTGCGTCGGTGAGCCCGCCGGAACGTGCCTCATAGATGTTGCCCCATTTGTCGACAATCATGTTGTATCCGATGTCGCACCATTTGCGACCGTTCTGGTGGTATCCCTGGATACCGCGCAGAATGGATGGCACCTGGGACTTTGAGTATGAGTTGGATCCCGCGGTGTGGTGAATGACCACGGCCTTATTCACTTTGGTTTCTTCCACGGGGCAGCCCTTGCGTGGCCCTTTCGCTCCCCACGCCTTGCGGGAGGTGTAGGTGAACCCACCAATCTTGGAACCGCCTGCAGCATGAGCTGGCGCAGCGCCTGCGACAGCCCCACCTGGACGCACGTTGCCCGTTATCCCAGTCTCGGCAATATACAGGTCAGATTTTTGTTCGGTACGAACTTCGACGGACGTACCTTCTGGCACAACCAACGGCTCGGTGCCCTGCAGCGACTGTGCGGCTTCACCCGTCCCAGCGTCAGGCCCGTCTGCGTCGTCAACTGGTAGCTCTTTCCACCCGCTCCACTGACCGTTGTGGTCCTTGGAACGGTATTCGGCTTTTTCAATCCCAGTGTTGCCTTGCCACGTAGCGCCTACTACAGACACTTTGGCTTTAGGCGTTTCCACCTTCTTGATTTGCCCACGTGAAACACTGATTTCACGGGTTTTCGTCTCTGGCCCCTTGGCTTGAGTCTCCAAGGCGGGCAACGGTGCAACAACGAGACCAATAGCGAGGGTTATGGATGTAAGAATGCGCGGGAGCGAAGTTGGCATAGGTGAAACTTCCTGTCACTCATCACCTAACAATATTCCTTCGAATATTGTAACTTCTACTCCCGTGCGTGTGTAGGGTGTTTCTACGCCCGTGCCAAAATGTTCCGCGCCTGCTGAAGCAACGGCTCGTCGATCATCTGGCCCTGGTACGTCCACGCGCCGGCATCCGCACTCGAAGCCGCCTGGATCACACCGCGCGCCCATTCGAGCTGTTCACCCGATGGCCTGAATGCGTCCCGCACAACTTCCACGTGCTTGGGGTGGATGAGCGCCTTGGCATCAAAACCGCAGTTGACTGCATCATCGGCTTCCACGCCGAGGTCGTCCAAGTTGTCGATGTCTGTCCACACCGAGTCGATGGCGAGTTTTCCGTGCGCCTTGGCTGCCATGAGCA
>CABTZC010000111.1 GCA_902489185.1 uncultured Brevibacterium sp.
CAGCTTTATGCACCCAGCTAGATGTCAGGTCGGCTCACTACAATGAAATATGCGGAAGGAGTCATATGGTTCACTGGCGTGAGTTGTGGAAGCAGGAATGTCGCGGACACGTTCCTCGGTACCGTGTGCTCGTCCCGGGAAGCGTCCCCGAATCAGTCATCGACGTGTGGAAGGCGCGTGGATACGACCTCAACTCCACTGATCTTTCGCAGCAGATGTTCCCACAACGCTACAGTCGCAACCTGATCCGCTCCAAGTTCGTTTTCGCAACAACCACCGGCGCCGGTGCAGTCACCACCGGATTCTTCGGATCAACAGCGCTCATCGCACTTGCGTTCGCCGACACGGTTGCTATTGCCACCACCTCGGCACTCACCGGGATCGCTGCCGTAGCCACAGCCGGCGTGGGCATCTTCACCGGGAGCCGGTTTCTGCGCGACCCCAAACGGCTGACCGGCAAACAACTCAAACGGGCACCGCACGTCCGCTGGGTCACACCATTTGACCTGGGTTACCTACCGGGCGTCAATGGGCGTGACACCGACGAACAAAGGCTGTTCCACCTCGCGGTCACAATCTCACACGCAATCGTGGGCACCCGCGCATGGACGCACCCCGCGTTGGAAAGCCACGTGAGCCGGGTCGATCTGGATTTCGCGGTTGCTTCTATTGGTGAACGGTTGCGTGAGCTGTACGAACTGCGCCAGAAGCTCGAAAGCATCAGGCAGCCACACCTGGACGCCCGCATTGACGTGTACCAGCGGAACCTGGCTAAAGCGTTCGCTTCGCTGGCCCGCCGCGTTGAGTCGATGCACGGGTATTTAGAACAGTTGCGGAAACTGTCAGTGCAGTTGGTTCAGCTGGACAGCACGGAAGAATCACGCGAACTGGGTGAGCAGGTACTCGATGTTCTTTCGCGTACCGTCAACGACGACACAGCCCAGAAACAGTTCAGTGATCTCAACCTTGAAGCTGAGTCACACGCGGACGCAATCCGGGGCATGCTGGGTGAACTTGAGGAATCGGTTGAAGAGTTCGACAACTTTGACGACCTGGACCGGAAGCTGGCGCAAGCCGAACGCGACGGCAAAGCGATTCACTAATCAGGTGGCCGACCTGAGCTGATTACTGGCCGTGGCCAAACGGGTCGGGATCGGTGCCCGGCAGCCACGAGTTCCCAGGGACGTTATACCCGTGCTTCTTCTGTTCCTTCTTCCACCGCTTAGCCCACCTAGTGTCCAACCGATCCACGTACAAAGTGCCCTGCAAGTGGTCGAATTCGTGTTGCATGATGCGGGCGAACCAGCCTTCAACACTGAGTGACACCGGTTGGTTGTTCTCATCAACACCGGTGACGGTGACTTTATCGGCCCGTTTCAGCGGGTAGTCCAAAGCCGGAACTGACAAGCACCCTTCCGTGTCCTCACTGGGGTCCGGGTGGGTGGTGGGAACCTTCGACGCTACCAAAACTGGGTTGATGAAAACGCCACGACGCCGCACCCCCGCGACTTCGTCATCAGCGTCGTACACGTAAATCTGTTTGCCCACCCCAATTTGCGGTGCAGCCAAACCAACTCCGTTAGAAGCCGCGAGGGTCTCATACATGTCAGCAACCAGCGTGTGGAGCTCATCGTCAAACTCAGTGACAGGGTCAGCTTTTCGGTGCAGAACAGGTTCGCCGTAGACAACAATCGGGTGGATAGCCATGGGTTACATCATAGTGCTGAATACATTTCTGCCACCGTGGAATATAGTAAGAAGCTGTTGCGTTACGCATGATGACGCATTAACAACAGCTGAAGCCATTGGCTGGTGTGAAGGACCGCCTGATCACCTCCATGCGCGGTCCGGTTTAACAGAAGCACCATAGAAAGGACCGCTGGTGAACATTTACGCGAACGTTTCAGAAGTCGTTGGCCGCACTCCACTTGTCAAACTCCAGAAGGCTAGCGAAGAAACTGGGGCAGAAATCGTTGGAAAGCTCGAGTTCTACAACCCCGCTAACTCGGTCAAAGACCGCATTGGGGTTGCTATGATCGACGCCGCTGAAAAGTCAGGCGAATTGCGCGAAGGCGGAACGATTGTCGAAGCAACCAGCGGAAACACCGGAATCGCGCTTGCCATGGTCGGTGCTTCACGCGGATACCGTGTAGTCCTCACAATGCCTGAGTCCATGTCGAAAGAACGCCGTGCCTTGCTCCGTGCATTCGGTGCTGAACTCGTTCTCACCCCCAAGGCCGACGGCATGAAGGGTGCTGTCGAAAAGGCTGAAGAAATCGGCTCACAAGACAACGCGGTTCTGGTTCGTCAGTTCGAAAACGAAGCCAACGCGCAGGCCCACCGTGACACCACCGCGCAGGAAATCCTCAACGACACCGACGGCGAGGTCGACATCTTTGTTGCCGGAATTGGAACTGGTGGAACCATTACCGGTGTGGGCGAAGTCCTCAAAGAGAAGAACAAGGACGTCCAGGTTGTTGCAGTAGAACCAGCAGCATCGCCACTTCTTTCAGAAGGTAAGGCCGGCCCACACGCCATCCAGGGAATCGGTGCAAACTTCATTCCAGGTGTCCTCAACCGCGACATCATCGACGAAGTAGTCACCGTTGAAAACGAAGTAGCGCTTGAAACCGCGCGCGAAACCGCCAAGTCCGAAGGTCTGCTCGTGGGAATCTCCTCCGGTGCAGCCATCAACGCGGCCAAGCGCGTGGCCGCCCGCCCTGAAAACAAGGGCAAGCGCGTAGTCGTCATCATTCCTTCGTTCGGTGAACGCTACCTGTCTACTCCACTGTTCGCGGAGTACATGGACGCATGAGTTTCCTCACAAAACTCGCCGTGATGGCCGGGGTAGGGGCAGCGGCAGTTGCTGCCACCTCGGCCACCACACTGGGCAAGCGCGCCCGCGCTGCCCTACGCGAAGACCTGGACACCGCCCGCAGGCGCGACCCCGCCGTGCGCAGCGACTTCGTCACCGCGGTCAGCTACCCGGGCCTGCACGCCGTGTGGGCATACCGCGGACTGCACGAACTCAACAAAATGCCAGGCGGGGAAGTGCCCGCGCGCATCCTGTCCCAGGCCGTGCGCACGCTGACCGGGGTTGAGATCCACCCGGCGGCAAAAATTGGGCGCAGGTTTTTCATTGACCACGCCGACGGGATCGTGGTGGGGGCCACGGCTGAAATCGGCGACGACGTTATGCTGTACCAGCAGGTCACGCTGGGCGGCACCTCCATGGAACAGACCAAACGTCACCCCACGCTGGGGAACAACGTGCTGGTGGGGGCCGGTGCCAAGATCCTGGGGCCCATCACCGTAGGCGACGGTGCGTCCGTAGGTGCCAACGCAGTCGTGGTCAAGGACGTGCCCGCCAACCACGTGGCCGTTGGGGTGCCTGCCAAGAACCGCGCGCCCAAGGGGGTCGACACTCCGCAGAACCACCTGCTCGAGGACCCGGCCATCTGGATTTAAGTGGTGCGGGGCTGGCCCGCCCTGGGGTACCTGCTCAAGCGACGCACTAACCCTAAAACACGCACACCCATCTACACTGTCTCGAGGAGGTGGGTGTGCGTTTCATCGTTGTGGCAATCCTGTTCACGTTGAGTTATTCGACGTGGACGGTTCTTTTTGCGATCGACCCGCAACTGGACGTGCTGCATTCGTTCGTGTCCGAATACGCCGTGTGGGGCAGGCCCGGTGCCGTGCTCATTCGCGCAGGCGACGCGGTGGCCGGTGTGCTCCTGGTGGTGTTGGGAGTGTTCTTGCGCAGGCGGCACGCGCTGTCGCTCATGCTGTGCGCCGGTTTGGTTGTGGCCGGCGCGGCCACGGTGGGGGACACCTTGCTTTCGTATGAATGCGCGCCCAGTCTGAGTGAGGCATGTGCCACCGCCGAGGTGGAAGGCACCGTGGGTCTTGCTCACCAGTTGCACTCGGTGACCTCGGCGTTGGTGGGCTTCGGGTTCGCTGCGGCCGTGATCGCCGACATTGTCATGATGGTGCGGTCGGGGCGGAGTTTTGCGAGTTTGCCTGTTGTTCTCAACGTTGCGTTGTTGGTCTTGCTGGGGATCAGCGGGGTGCTGGCACTGGTTCCACACGTGGGATGGGCAGGTGCCGTGCAGAGGTTGTCGCTGGTTGTGATTTGCGCGTGGGTGGTTGTGCTCAGTGTGCGCCACGCCCGTATGCGTGGCGGGAAGTTGAACGCCCAGTGCATGGACGCGTGATTGTGTGGGCCTTGACACGCCTGCCCATAATGGAGATATGTCGACTCTGGATATTCGCACAATCGCATTCCCTGACCCTGACATTTTGGCCAAAGTAGACGGACGTATCACTGACCACCAGCAGACTGGAATTGAGTTTGTTGTGTGGTCGGCAGAACACCCCACGGTAGAAGTGAATCGCGCAGCCATCGACGCGATCATCCTGCCGTACATGGACGCCCAGCCCACCGTTGATCGGCTGGGGGAGTTGCCAAACCTCAAGCTCGTACAGACGCAAACCACCGGGTACGACCTGGTCGCAGACTTGGTGGGTACTGATACTACGGTGGCGACCGCCTCGGGCGTACACGCGGCAGCCACAGCGGAACTTGCCGTGGGTCTCACCCTGGCCAGTCTGCGCGGAATCGACACGGCGGTGCGCAACATGGCCGCGAGGTCGTGGAACCACGCGCGCATGCGCTCGCTGGCTGACCGGCGCGTGATGATTCTGGGAGCCGGTGGGATCGGTGAAGCGATCCGGCAGCGACTGGTGCCGTTTGAAGCGCATGTCACGCGGGTGGCGGCGCACGCACGCGCGGATGAGCACGGGCGTATCCACGGGCCGGAAGACCTGCCCAAACTGTTGCCACACACCGAGGTCGTTATTGCGGTGACCCCGCTGACTAAGCAGACCGAAAAGCTCATTGACGCAGAGTTCCTCAGGCAGTTGCCGGACAATGCGTTGGTAGTGAACGTGGGGCGCGGGAAAGTCGTCGACACCGACGCTTTGGTCGCCGAACTGCGAGCCGGGCGCCTCTCGGCGGCACTCGACGTGGTCGACCCCGAACCCCTGCCACACGAACACCCACTGTGGGGGACCCCAAACACGCTCATCACGCCGCACGTGGGAGGGGACACCTCGGCGTTTGAACCCCGCATTGAGCAGATGCTCACGGAACAGGTCCGCCGAATCATCGCAGGCGAGCCACTTATTAACGTCGTTGAAGGGTGAGGTTAAGCCCTTCAGTACCACATCGTGAGGCGACAAATGAGACGCGAGGCGCGCGGGCTAGACTTCAGGCATGAGTGCTTCAGATAACAAAGTAGACATCAAGCCACGGTCCCGTGACGTCACCGACGGCCTGGAACGCGCCGCCGCGCGAGGCATGTTGCGTGCCGTGGGAATGGGCGACGACGACTGGGACAAGCCGCAGATCGGTGTGGCGAGTTCGTGGAACGAAATCACCCCGTGCAACCTGTCGCTGGAACGGTTAGCCGGGTTCGCTAAAGAGGGCGTGCACGCCGGTGGGGGATACCCGCTGGAGTTCGGAACGATTTCGGTGTCCGACGGCATTTCCATGGGGCATGAAGGCATGCACTACTCGCTGGTGTCCCGTGAGATCATCGCTGACTCGGTAGAGACCGTGTTTGGGGCCGAGCGCCTGGACGGTTCAGTGTTGCTGGCTGGGTGCGACAAGTCGATTCCCGGCATGCTCATGGCGGCCGCACGCTTGGGGCTGTCCAGCGTATTCCTGTACAACGGTTCGATCATGCCGGGTACGGCCAAACTTTCGGACGGAAGCGAAAAAGAAGTCACGCTCATCGACGCGTTCGAAGCGGTGGGTGCGTGCCGTGCAGGCAAGATGACGGAGGCCGACGTCGACGCGATTGAACGCGCCGTGTGCCCTGGTGAAGGTGCGTGCGGTGGTATGTACACGGCCAACACCATGGCAAGTGCGGCTGAAGCGCTGGGCTTGTCGCTGCCAGGTTCAGCCGCGCCGCCGGCGATCCACCGGAACCGCAATGTGTTTGCACGTCAGTCCGGTGAAGCCGTTGTGGAGCTTCTGCGCAAGGGTATCACCACGCGCGACATCCTCACGCGTGAGGCCTTTGAAAACGCGATCTCTGTTGTGATGGCCTTTGGTGGGTCCACCAACGCGGTGCTACACCTGCTGGCGATTGCCCACGAAGCCGGCGTGGAGCTCAGCTTGGATGACTTCAACCGGATCGGTGACAAGGTGCCTCACCTGGGTAACGTGAAGCCGTTTGGTGAGTACGTCATGAACGACGTGTTCAAGATCGGCGGCGTGCCGGTGGTCATGAAGGCCCTGCTGGATGCGGGACTGTTGCACGGTGACGCGCTGACGGTGACGGGTAAGACGGTGGCTGAAAACCTCGAGTCGATCAACCCGCCTGACCCGGATGGCAAGATCCTACGCGCGCTGAACAACCCTATTCACGCCACCGGCGGGTTGGCCGTGTTGAAGGGTTCGCTGGCCCCTGAGGGTGCGATCGTGAAGTCGGCTGGGTTCGACGCCGAGGTGTTCGAAGGTACCGCTCGCGTGTTCGACCAGGAGCAGCCCGCCATGGACGCCGTGCTCAACGGTGAACTCAAGGCTGGCGATGTGATTGTGATCCGCTATGAGGGCCCTAAAGGTGGTCCGGGTATGCGTGAAATGTTGGCGATCACAGGTGCAATCAAGGGGGCAGGGATCGGCAAGGATGTGCTTTTGATTACGGATGGTAGGTTCTCGGGTGGGTCCACTGGGCTGTGTATTGGGCACGTGGCTCCCGAGGCGGTCGACGGCGGTCCTATCGCTCTGGTTGAGGATGGGGATACGATCCGCGTTGATATTGCCGCGCGCACGATTGAACTGGATGTCAGTGAAGAGGAGCTGGCTGAGCGGAAGAAGTCGTGGGTGATTCCGGA
>CABTZC010000112.1 GCA_902489185.1 uncultured Brevibacterium sp.
GAGCGGTTCAGATCAGTAAGGGGCCAGCCGTGACTCGTTTTGTTCTCGCTACCCACAACGCCGGTAAGAAGGTTGAGTTGCAGGCGATTCTCACGCAGGTGATTCCCACCGCCGAGGTCGTCACGGCTGGCGAGCTGGGGTTGGCTGACGTTGTTGAAGATGGGCTGACGTTCGAAGAAAACGCGCTCATTAAGGCGCGCGCCGTTGCTCAAGAGACTGGCTTGCCTGCGATTGCTGATGACTCCGGTCTGGTCGTTGATGTGCTGGGTTCTGCGCCGGGGATTCTGTCTGCCCGCTGGGCGGGGCAGCATGGTGATGACCGCGCGAACCTGGAGTTACTCCTTGCTCAGTTGAGCGACATTCCTGACCGCGGACGCGGTGCCCGCTTTGTGTGTGCGGCCGCGTATGTGAACGCCGGCGCCGAGGTCGTGTGTACCGGGGAAATGCGTGGCACGATCCTGCGGAAACCGGTGGGAGATGGTGGCTTTGGGTACGACCCGATTTTTCAGCCGGATGGGCTCACCGTGAGTGCAGCACAGCTGTCTTCGGAGGAGAAAAACGCGATCAGCCACAGGGGCGACGCCTTGCGGAAACTCGCAGCGAAAATTTCGCAGTGATATGTGACGCATGTGCGGGGGTGAAACAGCTACTGAGCGTGTCGGAATGTGAACCAATTTCTGAACATTCGTTAAAACTTTTGTAATCTTCATTACAGTGTTTGGAGCCACCGAAGTCTCCAGGTTTGGATGAAGGAGTCACATGAAAACGCGTTTTAGCCTTGCGCTCGTAGCGGCAGTAAGTTCACTCGCACTTGTGGGATGTAACGCCGGAGCGTCATCGTCGGGTTCCTCCGAAGCGCGCACCGACATGGTGATCGCGCACACAGCGGAACCCGCGAACCTGGACTTTACGACCTCGGCTGGGGCGGCGGTCCCACAAGCGCTCATGGAAAACGTGTACGAATCGCTTGTGCGGATTGACCAAGACGGCCAAATCCAGCCCGCACTCGCTGAATCTTGGGACCTGTCAAAAGATCGCAAGACGTACACCTTTAAGCTCCGCAAAGGTGTGAAGTTTTCCTCTGGCGCTGACTTCACTGCCGACGACGTCAAGTTTTCATACGAACGAGTCAAATCAGACGCGTGGAAAAACGCGCTGAAAGCCAAAATGGACGTCGTGGACACGATCAAGGTTGTCGATGACGCAACGGTTGAAATCACCCTGTCGCGTCCGTCTAACCGGTGGCTGTTCGACCTGGCGTCCCTGGTAGGGGCCGTGTTTGATCAGGATGGAGTCTCCGATCTGGCCAACAAGGCCGTTGGAACCGGGCCGTTCAAGGTTGACACGTTTACCCGTGGCCAGCAGATCGTGTTCGCTTCCCGTGACGACTACTGGGGCGAAGAACCAAAACTGGACAAGGTGACGTTCAAGTACTTCAAAGACCCGGTCGCCAGCGCCAACGCGTTGAAGTCCGGAGAAGTTGATGTTCTTGCCAACCTGCAGGCGCCTGACCTTCTGTCGAGTTTTGAAAAAGAAGGCGACAAGTACAAAGTGGTTGAAGGTACCTCCAACGGTGAGGTCCTGCTTGCTCTGAACAACGCAGACGGTGTGTTCAAGGACAAGAAAGTCCGTGAAGCAGTGATGTACGCGCTCGATGAGCGGGCCATCATCGACACTGCATGGAGCGGTCATGGAACGCTCATTGGATCGATGGTTCCACCCACTGATCCGTACTACGAGGACCTGACCAAGAAATGGCCACATGATGTTGAAAAGGCCAAGAAGCTTGTTGAAGAAGCAGGTGTGAAAGGCCAGACGGTGAAGTTCACGGTGCCCAATCTCCCGTACGCCACCGCGTCTGCCAACGTCGTTGTTTCCCAGCTTGAAGCAGTGGGTCTGAAAGCGAAAGTTGAGACCCAAGAGTTCCCGGCCGTGTGGCTGGACAAGACGTTTACCAACCATGAGTACGACATGTCCATCATCAACCACATCGAAGCTCGTGACATGCTCACGGTTTTCGGCGAGGACTACTACACCGGTTACGACTCAAAGAAAATCAGCGACATCGCCGCCAAGGCCGATAAAGGCTCGGAAGAGGAATACACAGAAGGCATGAAGAAAGTCGCTCGCACCATCACGGAAGATGCGGCCGCCGGGTTCCTCTTCCTCTTCCCCAACCTGGTCGTGACTAATTCGAAGGTCACTGGGGTGGCCGAAAACCAGGTTTCCGACGCGTTCCGTATCGCCGACCTCGGCTGGGAGTAACCGTTTTGACAAGCTACTTTCTACGTCGACTGCTCCAGTTTGTCCTGACAGCAGCAGTCGCCTCGGTTGTGGTGTTTGCACTCATGCAGATCTTGCCGGGTAACGCCGCCCAGGTTGCGTTGGGAACGAGCGCCACTCCCGAGGCCGTAGCAGCTTTGGAAAAACAATACGGTTTGGACCGTCCCATCGTGGTGCAGTACTTCGACTGGATCGGCCATGTGCTGGTGGGCGACTTTGGCACATCATATGTGACCGGAGCTCCGATTGCCCCCGTCATTGCGAACTCGATTCAGGTCACGCTTATTGTGGTCCTGGCTTCAATGGTGGTGGCCTTGGCTGTTGCCGTTCCGCTGGGAACCTTGGCTGCTGTCAACCACAAGAACGCGGTTGGTTCACTCATCTCAGGTGCCAGCCAGATCGGCGTGGCTATCCCCAACTTCTTGGCAGGTATCTTGCTGGTCATGCTGTTTTCTCTCAAGCTCGGATGGTTCCCGTCATCTGGTTGGAAGGCACCGGCAGAAGGGTTTGGGGAGTTTTTCATCCGCTTGGTGCTTCCCGTTTTTGCGCTCGCTTTGGTTCAAGCTGCCATTTTGACCCGTTATGTGCGCTCAGCAGTTTTGGAAGTCATGGGTGAAGATTTCTTGCGCACCGCGCGTGCTAAGGGACAGACGAAGGGTCGCGCTCTGGTGAAACATGGTCTACGGAATGCCGCTATTCCAGTAGTTACGGTTGCGGGTGTGCAGCTAGCAACGCTGCTCATCGGAGCGGTCGTGATCGAGCAAGTCTTTGTGATTCCCGGAATGGGCTCAGAGCTGGTTCGTGCTGTGAGTAACCGTGACCTGATTGCAGTGCAGGGAATCGTCTTAGTGCTCGTGGTTCTGGTGCTTGCCCTCAATACGATCATCGACCTTTTGTACCCCGTTCTCGATCCACGTGTGAGGAGGGCAGCATAATGAAAAAGCGCATCTTTTCGCACATGAGCCTCATCGTTGGCTTGGCATTTGTGGCTCTCATCCTCATCACAGCGTTGGTGAGCTTCATCTGGACGCCGTACTCGCCAAACCACATGGATACCCGTTTGTCGGGTTCCAGCCCTGAGCACTGGCTAGGAACCGACCAATACGGCCGAGATACTCTCACCTGGGTCATGATGGGCGCTCGAATAACGCTTTTCGTGGGAGCGGTTGCGGTTGGCATTTCGGTGCTTATTGGTGTTCCATTAGGCATTTTGGCTGGCATGACGAACCTCGGTTGGCTGTCTGGTCTGATCATGCGCACAAATGACTTGCTCTTGGCGTTCCCCGCGCTGTTGCTGGCCATGATCTTCGCAGCTGCTCTGGGCCCAGGAACCTTGCCTGCCATGATCGCAGTGGGTATCGCGTCAATCCCCGGGTTTGCACGAGTAGCCCGTTCTGGAACTCTGCAGGTGATGAGCCGCGAATTCATCATGGCGGCGAAATCTGCGAACCGGAGTGCGTTCGCCATTGCGCGAACGCACGTCTTGCCCAATATCGGGGGCATGGTGATCGTGCAGTGCTCGGTTGCATTTGCGCTGGCTATTTTGGCCGAGGCGGGGCTGTCCTTCCTGGGATTAGGCACCCAAGCGCAAACCCCGTCATGGGGCAGAATGCTGTACGACTCCCAACAGCATTTGGAAAGCCACCCCGGACTGGCAATCTGGCCAGGCATCGCCATTGCGATCGCGGTGTTAGGTTTCAACTTGCTGGGTGACGGTCTGCGTGACCGACTTGACCCCAAGCTGAAGGGACGGTCGTGATGTCAGAACTTTTGCACGTCAAAGACCTGCGGATAGCAACAGAAACTACCGAATTGGTTCAGCCTCTGTCATTTGACCTTGCGCCTGGCGAACGTGTGGGGTTGATCGGGGAGTCCGGCTCAGGAAAGTCTCTCACCGCCTCGGCGATCATGGGGCTCCTTCCCGATGAACTTCAAGCCTCAGGCACGATAGAACTGCAAGGCCATTCGGGTAATCTGCTGAGTCTCAGTGATGCGCGGATGTCTCAACTGCGTGGAAAAGACATCTCGATGGTGTTCCAAGAGCCCATGAGTGCGTTGAACCCGCTCATGCGTGTAGGCGATCAAGTAGCGGAAGTCATGAAGCTACACGGGAACACCGTAAATTTACGTGACCATGTCATTGACCTGTTGACACGGGTGGACTTGCCAGACCCACAGGCGGCTGCAAAGGCCTACCCTCATCAGCTTTCGGGAGGCCAGCGTCAGCGCGTAGTGATCGCGATCGCGATGGCGAACTCACCTCGGCTTCTGATCTGCGACGAACCCACCACCGCGCTCGACGTGACAGTCCAGTCAGGCATCCTGGACCTGATTGGGCACAGCGTGCAGAAAAACAACACGGGACTCCTGTTCATCACCCACGACCTCGCTGTCGTGGCACGAGTGTGTGAACACGTTTTGGTGATGTACAAGGGTGAACTCGTGGAACGAGGCACGGTCAAAGACGTTTTCACCAACCCGCAACACGAATACACACGCGGACTACTAGCAGCCTCGGACCTGTCTGCAACCGACGAAAACGGTCGCCTTTTCACCATCCAAACCGCCCACAACTACCGATTTGACGAAGCGGCCCAGGGAGAAGCCGGGCACACCGCGCAGGTGGAAGAGGGCGCAAAGACGGGGGACACCTCGGTGGAAGGAAACTCCCGAGCTGCCGTCCGCGTGCGCGATCTGAAAAAGGACTACGAACGTAAGTCCGGTCGTCTTTTCGCTCGGCCCCACAAAGTACACGCCCTCAAGGGAATCGACCTGACGGTCCAACCGGGACAGCGGTTCGGAATCGTGGGGGAGTCCGGTTCGGGGAAGTCGACACTGTTGAAAATCTTGTCCGGACTAGAAACTGCGACAAGTGGACAGGTTACCGTGGGCGACTACGACGTCACAGCGGGGGCAGAAGCGGACATCCGCAAGGTACGAGAAGACCTGCAGATCGTGTTTCAAGACCCGTTCGCATCGCTTGATCCTCGCATGAAGGTACGCGAAATCGTCGCTGAGCCACTCATCGCTATGGGAGTTCCCACACACGAACGAGCTACACGAGTGCGGGAAATGCTCACCGCCGTAGGGCTTGATGAAACAGCAGAGAACCGGTACCCACACCAGTTTTCTGGCGGGCAGCGACAGCGTATTTCAATCGCTCGAGCGCTGGTGTGCAAGCCGCAGATACTGGTGGCCGACGAACCCGTTTCAGCGCTTGACGTTTCAGTGCGCGCGCAAGTCCTCAACCTGCTCACCGACCTCGTTGAGGAATACGGCCTCACCTTGATTTTTGTGAGCCACGACCTGTCCGTTGTGCGCTACCTGTGTAGCGACGTCGCAGTGATGAAGAGCGGCGAAATTGTGGAAGCCGGGACGGTGGACCAAGTTTACGACGCGCCAGTTCACCCGTACACGCAGAAGCTCGTAGCTGCGACTCCACAACTTGAGGATGCGCTGTCGCATCACGCGTAACACCGCTCGCGAGGTTGGTGGGGGACGAGAGCTACCTCACAAGTGAAGCTTGGCTAAATACGTAGGTGACATACCTGCAGGAAGGACCGCACAATGTTGGCTGACCTGTCCGTGAAACAGGCAACGACCGGATACGCTCAAGGGGATTTTAGTCCTGTTGATGTGCTCGAGGCTGTGGCGGAGCGCATTGCTGCGTGCGAACCCACGGTTAACGCCTTGTGGAATAACGCCACAGCAGAAGGTCCCGTGGCGGAGCGCACGCGAAAAGCAGCGCGAGAGTCAGCTGAGCGGTGGCAACGAGGCGAAGCGTTGAGCGCCCTCGACGGTGTAGTTGTCACGGTGAAAGAAAACATTGCACGTGCCGGGGTTGCGATGCCGTCAGGAACTCAGCCAGGTTCCCGTACGCCAGAGAAATTCAATGCGCCAATCGTGGACCGGTTAGAAGAAGCAGGCGCAATCATCGCGGGTTCGACCGTCATGCCGGACTGGGGCATGTTGTCCTCGGGAGTGTCGTCTCTACATGGGATCACACGTTCGCCGATCAACCCTGAACTGACAACTGGAGGGTCGTCTTCCGGTGCAGGTGCGGCAGCGGTTGCAGGCTACGGGCCGATTCATATTGGTAGTGATATTGGTGGTTCGATTCGTTTGCCGGGTACGTGGTTGGGGTTAGCTACGCTCAAACCTAGTTTTGGGCGCGTCCCGCTTTCGGTGCCGTATCAGGGGCGGTGCGCAGGTCCGCTTGCTCGTCGGATGAGCGACGTGATCGCGGCGATGGAAGTGATTGGGCGCTCTGATGCGCGCGACTACTCGCAGCTTCCGCCGTTTGAGGGGGCCTACCAGACCAGGTTTGACCCGGCAACGGTGCGCGTGGCCGTACACGTGGATGCTGGGTGCGGAATGGATGTTGATCCGCAGGTCGCCGAGGTGGTGCGCGGTGTTGCGCGCGAGTTCGAGCGTGCGGGGGCGCAGGTGGAAGAGATTGAACCGTTCATGGATGACGAACTGTTGAGTCTCATTGATCTGTTCTGGCGCGTGCGCTCATATAACGACCTTATGAAGCTCAGTGACGAGGACCGTGCCCACGTGTCGCCGTAGATCGGAAGAGCACACGTCTGA
>CABTZC010000113.1 GCA_902489185.1 uncultured Brevibacterium sp.
GGAAACCGCGCCGGTGGCCGTGCTGACCGCGACGACGCCGCTCACTCCCACCACGAGGGCGAGCACAACAAGAATAGCGACGAAACGACGGCGCCGGATTATCCGGTTGCGCCTCCGCTGCCGGGCGTCCTTGCGACTCCCCTTGTTTTCGAATACGTCGTCAATCCCCACTGTTTTCCTCACGTGCTAGAGCGTCGAGAGCTGTTTGCAGGATCACTACTGCAGCCTGCGCGTCCACGGTTTCGCGTCGTTGCTTAGACGATTTTCCTGCGGCTTGTAACATCAGGTGCGCTTGTGTGGTGGTAAAACGTTCATCCACGTACCTTACCGGCAGCCCCGTGCGGTCCACGATCTTTTCAGCGAAACGCCGAGCTTTCTCTGCGGACTGGCGCGCTTTTCCGTCCAGGGACGTGGGGTCGCCGATCACCAGTTCAACCGGGTCGACTTCATCCACGATTTCTTGGATGCGGCGCAGCGCGAAGTTGTCGCCACCTCGGCGGTTGACCACTTCGAGGGGTGAGGCGAGGATCCCGTCGGGGTCGCTGTGGGCGATTCCTACGCGCACGGCCCCCACGTCGATGCCTAAGCGCCGGCCGCGCCTCACGAGTTCGCTACCTGGTCACGCACGTCCTGGAGTGCTTGTGACACCTTGGTGGCGTCCTGGCCGCCGCCTTGTGCGAGGTCGGGCTTGCCGCCCCCGCCACCGCCCAGGGTTTTACACGCCGAGGTGACAAGAGCTCCGGCTTTCAGGCCGGCTTGCTGTGCGTCAGGGCCTACCGCGATGACGACAGCGGGTTTTCCGTTAGCCAGTCCCACTGCTGCAATGACGTGGCTGGGGTCGTTCAGGCGGTTGCGCACGTCGAGGACGAACGAGCGGACGTCGGCGGCGTTTGCCACCTCACCGAGCTCCGTTGTGACCACGGTTGCGGGGCCGAGTTTTTGGGCGCTGGCGGCGGCGTCGGTTGCGCGGGCCAGGACCTTTTCTTGGTTGAGGTGTGCGATGGTGCGTTCGGCTTCTTTGATGCGGTCCATAAGTCCGGTGACGCGGTCGTACACCTCTGGGCCGGGCACCTTGAGTAGTTCTGACAGCTGGGCCACGGTGGAGCGTTCGCGTGCCAGTTGCTTCATGGCGTCAAGTCCCACGCTGGCTTCGATGCGGCGGGTGCCGGAGCCCACGGAGGCTTCGCTGGTCAGTGAGATGGGCCCGATTTCAGACGTGCGGGTGACGTGGGTTCCTCCGCAGAGTTCCCGAGACCAGGTTCCGTTGATGTCGACCACGCGCACGATTTCTGGGTAGCGTTCACCGAACAGGGCCATGGCACCGGACTTCTTGGCTTCTTCGAAGGGCAGGAAGTCGTAGCCCACTTCGAAGTTGTCGCGGACTGCGGTGTTGGCGCATTCTTCGATTTCTTGGCGGGCTGCTGGGCTGAGTGCTTCGGGGTACGAGTAGTCGAAGCGCAGGTAGCCGGGGTTGTTCAGCGATCCGGCCTGGGTGGCGTTCGAGCCCAGAACTTCACGCAGGGCGGCGTGGATGAGGTGGGTTGCCGAGTGTGCCTGCTGGGCTTGGTAGCGGTGGTCTGGGTCGACCTGCGCGGTGATGAGGGCGCCGGTTTCCAGTTCACCGGTTTCAACCGTGACCTTGTGCGCGGGTAGTCCGGCGAGGATGTTTTGAACGTCGGTGACGCGGGCGGCGAGGTCAGGGCCGGTGAGGTGGCCGATGTCGGAGGTTTGGCCACCGGATTCGGCGTAGAACGGGGTGATGTCCAGGACTACGTCGACGGTGTCGCCGGCGTGTGCCACGGGAACGGCTTCGCCGTCCTTGATGATGCCGCGCACGGTGGCCAGAGTGTTGAGGTTGTCGTAGCCCACGAATTCCGAGGTGCCGGCTTCGAGCAGGTGGGAGTAGGCGGTGAGGTTCGCTCCCCCGCCCTTCTTGGACTTCGCGTCGGCTTTGGCGCGTTGGCGCTGTTCTTCCATGTGGGCTTTGAAGCCGTCGACGTCGACTTCCACGCCTGCTTCGTGGGCCATTTCCACGGTGAGGTCGATCGGGAAGCCGTGGGTGTCGTGGAGGGTAAATGCCACGGCGCCGTCGATAGTGCCACCTTTACCCACCTCGGCGACGGTGCGGGTAAGCAGCTGGGTGCCGGATTCCAGGGTGCGCAGGAACGCGGTTTCTTCTGCGTAGGCGATCTTGGAGATGCGGTCGAAGTCGGTGTCGAGTTCTGGGTAGGACTGCTTCATGGCGTCTTTGGAGACGGGCAGCAGGTGTGGGAGCACGGGCTGGGTGACTCCCAGCAGGCGCATGGCGCGGATGGCGCGGCGCAGCAGGCGACGCAGGATGTAGCCGCGGCCTTCGTTGCCGGGGCGCACGCCGTCGCCGATGATGACGAGGGCGGAGCGGACGTGGTCGGCGACAACACGCATGCGGACGTCGTCGTCGTGATTGGCGCCGTAGGTGCGGCCGGAGAGTTCTTCGGCCTTTTTGATGACGGGGTAGACTTCGTCGATTTCGTACATGTTCTCGACGCCTTGTTTGAGGAACGCCACGCGTTCCAGGCCCATGCCGGTGTCGATGTTTTTAGCAGGCAGGTCGCCTTTGATGTCGAAGTCGACTTTGGTGCGGACCTCGGAGAGTTCGAACTCCATGAAGACGAGGTTCCAGATTTCGATGTAGCGGTCTTCGTCGGCTACGGGACCGCCTTCTTTGCCGTATGCGGGGCCGCGGTCGTAGTAGATTTCGGAGCAGTAGCCCCCGGGGCCGGGTTGGCCGGTGTGCCAGAAGTTGTCTTCGTTGCCACGCATTTGGATGCGTTCGCGGGGCATGCTGGTTTCTTCGAGCCACAGGTCAATGGAGGCGGCGTCGTCTTCGTGGACGGTGACCCACAGACGGTTGGGATCAAAGCCCAGGCCGCCGTTGTCTTCCGGGGTGGTGAGCAGTTCCCAGGCCATGGAGATGGCTTCGCGTTTGAAGTAGTCGCCAAAGCTGAAGTTTCCGTTCATTTGGAAGAACGTGCCGTGGCGGGTGGTTTGGCCCACTTCTTCGATGTCTGCGGTGCGCACGCACTTTTGCACGCTGGTGGCGCGTGGGAAGGGTGCGGGTTCGCGGCCGGTGAGGTATGGGATGAACTGCACCATGCCGGCGATGTTGAAGAGGATGGAGGGGTCGGACGAGATCACGGACGCAGATGGCACCACGGTGTGGCCTTTGGATTCGAAGAATTCCAGCCAGCGGCGCTTAATTTCTGCGGTCTTCATGAATGTCCTTCCCAGTTTGGTGGTGCCGTGAGTGCTGTGCGTCCCGTGTTCCACGGTTGTTGCATACAGGCCACACCGATTCTAGTAGAGACCAGCCGTGATGTGCACGGTTGTCTGTGTGCGGGTGGTTTTTTGTTGCGGTGCCGGTGAGAATGTGGGTACCGAGCGAGGAAGGTTGTGATGACGGTTCGCGTGTTTGATGCGCACTTGCACATTATTGATCCGAAGTTTCCGTTGGTGCCCAATAACGGGTATGTGCCCGAGGCGTTCACGGTTGATGACTACGTGGCGCGCACGGATGAGTTGGGGGCGCGGGCGTTTGACGTTGCTGGTGGCGCGGTGGTGTCGGGGTCGTTTCAGAAGTTTGATCAGACGTATGTGGTGGATGCGTTAGAGCGGCTGGGGCCGGGGTTTGTTGGTGTGACGCAGGTGCCGGTGGATGTGAGTGACGCTGAGGTGTTGCGCTTGCATGGGGCCGGGGTGCGCGCGGTGAGGTTCAATGTGGCCCGAGGTGGTTCGGCGGGGTTGCCTGACATGGACCGGTTGGCCCGGCGCGTGTTCGATCTGGCTGGGTGGCATGCGGAGTTTTACATTGACGCGCGGTCCTTAGATGGCGATCTGGGCCAGAAGATCGCGGCGTTGCCGAAGGCCAGCGTGGATCACTTGGGTATGCACCGCGATGGGTTGCCACACTTGCTGCGGTTGGTAGAGAGTGGCGTGATGGTCAAGGCGACCGGTTTTGGGCGGGTTGAGTTGGACCCCGCCGAGGTGGTCACGGCCATTGTGACCGTGAACCCGCGTGCGCTCATGGTGGGCACCGACTTGCCGTCGACCCGCGCACAGCGCCCGTTCACTGTTACTGACTTTGATCTGCTCTGCGACACGCTCGACGCCTCCCAATTGGACGACGTCTTCTGGCGCAACGCTAGCGAGTTCTATGGGGTTGGTGATTAGGCCCCATGCTCACCGTGCGGTTATTTGTCTAGTCATTAGGCACTTAGTACTCGTCTATAATTTTTACAACACGACCGGTTCCGCTACCCGTTTTCGCGGGAGTCCAGGGCCGGTCTTTGATTTACCCAACAGGTGCACCACAAAACTGGAACACTTAGATCTCAAGCCTGCCCTTACCGGCCCAAATCTTTGTAACGGTTGACGAATGCAGTCAGTTTGTCGAGCACCCGTTCCTTGACGTCCGCTCGGCGTTCTCCCCCACCGAACCCGAACTTACTCATGCGCGGCAGGATCCGAGTAACGTCTGTACCGATGCGAGACACTCCACCTGCTTCCAGCGCATTCTCCACGAAGCGATACGTTGCTTCGCGTTTCAGGTTCTCTTCGGCGATGATCGCGTCGAGTTCCTCTTGGCGTCGCTTCTGGATGAACTCCAGCCACTGGTTTTCAACCGTTTGATCGGCGGTCACGGAGGCGACAAAGTCTTCAATCAAGTCTCGCTTGTCACGCAGACTCGGACTCGAGTTCACCAGCCGCATGATGTCCGCGTGCGCTTCTTCACGATCCCGCTCATGAATCCTGGATTCTTCAACGAGCATCAGGATGTAGTCAACATTCACTTCGACCTGTTTGATCAGCTCAACCTCAAACACCAGGTCGTCGTTAATGACTTCGAGGTCTTGCTGTTCTGTGTTTCTAAGTTCGTCCCGAATCTCCAGGTACACACTCTGTAGATCCTGCATTTCCCTAGACCCAATGAGTTCGTCTTCGGCGAACTCGTCAAAAGCAGAAAGCAGGTTTTGCAGGCGCAGAATGGAACTGAACAGCTCCACGAAACGCTTCTGGTCCTTTTCGCTCGCTGGTATTCCAGTGCCCACAGAATAAAGCGCGAAAAGCTCGTCAACGACTGTGCTGTACTTCTCAAAGTAAAACTCGTACGGCTTGAGAAGAACAATGCCCCGAGCATCCTTGTTCCCGAACAACCCCAACGCGTCGTTGGTGTTCTTCTGCAGGTCCCTAAACGACACGATATTGCCGTACGTTTTCACGCTGTTGAGGATGCGGTTGGTGCGCGAATACGCCTGGATGAGACCGTGGTAGCGCAGGTTCTTGTCCACGAACAGCGTGTTGAGAGTGGGCGCGTCAAAACCAGTGAGGAACATGTTGACCACGATCGCCAGGTCCAGTTCACGGTTCTTCAGACGCATCGAAAGGTCTTTATAGTAGTTCTGGAATTGGTCCCCAGCGATGCTGTAGCTCGTACCAAACATCTGGTTGTAATCATCAATGGCTTCGCTCAAGAACTCTTGACTGTCGTTGCCCAGTCTTCCGGTTTCGAAGCCCTCTTCTTCAAGGATTCCGGCCTCAGCGTCTTCGTTTGCGCCGTAGCTGAAGATGGTTGCGACCTTTAGTCGTTGTGCTTCTGGAAGCTGTGCTTGCTGCCTTTTGAAAGCTGTGTAGTAGGTTTTCGCGGCTTCTACCGAGGCGGTTGCAAGTAACGCGTTGAAACCGTTGACGCGGCGTTTTTCCGTGCGAGTCGCGTTTGAGCTGTTACGGGCGCGCGCAGCCTCTTGAACATTTGCGATGACTCTGTGTTCGAAGCTCGAGCTGGACCCCGCCGTCTGCGTGGTTCGTTTTGTGTGCTGGTTGAAGTTGTCGAGGATGTACTGGGTGATCGCTGAAATGCGGTGCGGATCCAGCAGGGCGCGCTCAGCATCAATTCCCGATACTTCTTTTGACTCGATGTCTTTCTTTGCGGAGAGCGTGTTGAGGTATGCAAGCCGGAACGGCAGCACATGCTTGTTTTCAATGGCATCGACGATCGTGTACGTGTGCAGTTTGTCGCCGAATGTTTCTTCGGTGGTGCGCAGAACGAGCTGCCCGTCACGCGAGCTGTACGAGGTTCCTGCGTTGACATCAAAAATGGGGGTACCGGTGAAACCGAAGATGTTGTACTTTTTAAACCGCTTCGTGATCGCTCGGTGCATGTCACCAAACTGGGATCGGTGACACTCGTCGAAGATGAGCACGATGTGTTCGTTGTACACATCGTGTTTGGGGTTGGCGTTGACGAAGTTTGAGAGCTTCTGAATTGTGGTGATGATGATGCGCGCGTTGGGGTCACCCATTTGTTCGGTGAGCACACGCGTCGAGGTGTTAGAGTTCGCAGCTCCTTTCTTGAAGCTGTCGTATTCCTTCATGGTTTGGTAGTCCAGGTCTTTCCTGTCGACCACGAAAAGCACTTTGTGAACGCTTGGCAGACCTGTTGCCAGCTGGGCGGTTTTGAAGCTCGTGAGCGTTTTACCTGAACCGGTGGTGTGCCAAATGTAGCCGCCTGCCTTGGTCGTGCCGAGCCACCTGTTGTTGCTGGCAAGTTCGATGCGTTGCAGGGTCCGTTCTGTGGCCGCGATTTGATACGGGCGCATCACCAGGAGTGTGCCGTCTTCTCTGAGTACACAGTATTTGGTGAGGATGTTGAGTAGGGCGTGTTTGGCAAAGAAGGTTTTGGTAAATCCGCCGAGGTCGGCAATGACTTTGTTGTTGCCGTCGGTCCACCAGGATGTGAAGGCGAACGAGTTGACGTTGCGTTTGTTGCGGTCGCTGGCTTTGGGGCGTGTGGTGTTGGAGTAGTACTTGGTGAGTGTGCCGTTGGAGATGACGAACAC
>CABTZC010000114.1 GCA_902489185.1 uncultured Brevibacterium sp.
CTCACAAACAGGCCTGTTCTTGAAGAGTTTGCAGCTCGCTTTCCAGCGACATTAGAACTGTCAATTTTCGCGATTATCTTCGCAGTAGCAGTCGGAATTCCGCTGGGGTATTGGGCAGCGCGCAACGTGGGCAAGTGGCAAGACCACCTAGCCGTTCTTTTCTCTCTCTTTGGCGTAGTGATCCCAGTGTTCTTCTTGGCGTTCCTCCTCAAATGGGTGTTTGCAGTCGAGCTGGGATGGCTCCCCACCGACGGTCGACAAGATCCGCGTATCGACGCTACCCACTACACGAACTTTTTTATTTGGGACGGAATTAGCACGGGCGAGTACGACGCTGCTTGGGATGCATTCCTCCACCTCATACTTCCGGGTGTGGCCCTGGGGACAATCCCACTGGCGATCATCGCGCGAATCACGCGCGCCGCCGTTCTCGAAGTGCAAAACGCCGACTATGTTCGCACGGCACAAGCAAAAGGGCTGGCGCCCCGCCTGATCCGTAGCAGGTTCGTGATCCGGAACTCGATGCTTCCCGTGATCACCACAATGGGTCTGCAACTTGGATTGCTGATCTCCGGTGCCGTTCTGACGGAAACAGTGTTTGCGTTCAACGGAATCGGATCGTTCCTGTGGGGTGCGATCTTTAATCTTGACTTCCCCGTATTGCAAGGCTTCATCATCTTTATTGCCCTGATCTATTCGATCATTAACCTGATCGTAGACGTGTCTTATGGACTCATCGACCCGAGGGTGCGTGTGTCATGACAATGAATCTTCCTCCAAACCCAAGCGGCGCCGCTTCCGACAACTCCGAAAATCTTCCGGGAAGCCCTGAACAGGTTCAGGCGGGACTGACGCAAAAAACATCGGAACCCACCATGGACCAAAAAGGTACGTCGGTGTGGAAAGACGCTTTCTTGCGATTGCGAAAGAACCCGGCGGCAATTGCAGGGTTCGTGATCGTGGCTCTGTTCGTTCTAGTCAGCATTTTGGCTCCGGTCTTAGCTCCACACCCTGGTACTTCAGTCCCTGGGGCACGAGAAATTACTCCCAGCCACATTCCAGGGCCGGGTGAACTCTCGCAATTCCCATTGGGACTCGACCGCTTTGGTGGAGACGTCCTCTCCAAGCTCATTTGGGGTGCGCAAGCATCCCTCGTCATCGGTGTCGTATCGACCGCGCTGGGTCTGCTGGGCGGAATGCTCTTGGGCCTGCTCGCAGGCACCTTCGGCGGATGGGTCGACGGCCTGGTGATGCGTGTCGTCGACATCTTGCTGTCAGTTCCTAACCTTCTGCTCGCAGTTTCGATCGCGGCTATTTTGGGTCAGACCCCGTACGCGGTGATGATCGCGATCGGTGTTTCGCAGGTTCCCATCTTCGCCCGCCTTTTGCGCTCATCAATGCTTACGCAGAAGGGGCAAGATTACGTTCTGGCCGCGCAGACGCTGGGGCTTAGCCGAGGCACCATCACTATGAGTCACATTCTCCCCAACTCGTTGGGCCCGGTAATCGTGCAGGCAACTCTGACGCTTGCAACCGCCGTGATTGACGCAGCTGCGCTGTCATTCCTGGGGCTCGGTGGTGGACGCCCAGAAACGGCCGAATGGGGACGCATGCTCACGTATGCTCAGTCCGAACTCGGAACAGCCCCTTGGCTTGCATTCCTCCCCGGTGCTTGTATCGCTCTGACCGCTTTGGGCTTCACGCTCATGGGCGAATCGCTCCGCGAAGCTCTCGACCCTAAATCACGGGCAAGGTGACACCATGACTCAGACCCAAGAAAACTCAACGAACCTCCTGACGATTCGGGACCTAGAAGTCTCATTCACCACAATGCACGGCAAAGTGCAGGCCGTGGAAGGCGCCAGTATGGAATTGCCGGCCGGTGGAACTCTTGCGATCGTGGGGGAGTCTGGATCCGGTAAATCCACAACCGCAATGGCGACCATTGGTCTGCTACCCGGTAGTGGGAAAGTGACCTCTGGTTCCATTCTGTTTGACGGCCAAGAGCTTGTTGGACTTCCGGAACCAAAAATGCGTGGCATCCGAGGTCGTCAGATCGGGCTGGTGCCACAGGACCCTATGAGTAACCTCAACCCGGTGTCGCGAATCGGAACCCAGATTTCCGAAACACTCCTCACACACAAACTCGCTACTAAAGATACGGTCAAGGACCACGTCGTTGAGGTGATGACTCAAGCGGGTATTCCGGAACCTGAACGACGCGCAAAACAATTCCCGCACGAACTGTCCGGCGGACTTCGTCAGCGTGCACTCATCGCGATTGCCCTGGCATGTAAACCCAAACTTCTCATCGCAGATGAGCCCACCTCGGCGTTGGACGTCACCGTTCAGCAGGTCATCCTTGACCAGATCGACTCGATGACCGCCGACCTGGGAACCTCAGTTCTCCTCATCACGCACGACCTAGGACTCGCCGCCGAGCGAGCCCAAAACTTGGTGGTTATGCACCGAGGCAAGGTCGTGGAAGCTGGTTCTGCGCGGAAGCTCCTTGAAGATCCGCAGCACCCGTACACCCAGTCGCTGGTTAAAGCAGCCCCGTCGGTTGCCGCGACTCGTTTGATTGCGCAGGAGCACGCGGCTCCTCAAACAGACACTGATACGCCCGATGACGACAAACCGTTGGTAGAAATATCTGGGCTCACAAAGGTGTACCCAGTGCGTGGACATGACGATTTCTACGCTGCAAAGAACGTGAGCTTGGAAATTCCCCGCGGAAAAACCGTGTCGATCGTGGGGGAGTCCGGCTCTGGGAAAACGACTACGGCTCGCATGCTGCTGAAACTCATTGAGCCCACCGACGGTTCCATCACGTTTGACGGAAAGGACGTTCTGACGCTCAAGGGCAAGGACCTCAAAGATTTTCGGCAACGTGTGCAAGCAGTGTTCCAGGACCCCTACTCGTCGTTGAACCCCATGTTCACGGTGGGAAAGATCATCGAAGAACCACTGGCTGCCTACAAGCGGGGGAATGCCACAGAGCGCCGCAAACGCGTTCTTGAGCTCATGGAACAAGTGGCGCTTCCACAGCACTTCTACCGAAGGTACCCGGCTGAGCTCTCAGGTGGGCAACGGCAACGCATCTCGATCGCTCGCGCACTTGCGCTTAACCCAGAACTCATCGTGTGCGACGAACCCGTGAGCGCACTCGACGTGCTGGTCCAAGACCAGATCCTGACCCTGCTGAAGAAACTGCAGGAAGAACTGGGCTTGTCGTACCTCTTTATCTCGCACGACCTCGCGGTTGTCAGGCTCATCTCTGACTACGTGTGCGTGATGAAGGACGGAGAGCTGGTCGAAGCTGCCAGCTCGGAAGAAGTGTTCACCAACCCGCGTCACCCATATACGCGCAAACTGCTCGCGTCGATTCCCGGAAATGAACTCGGAATAGAAGAAGCAAGCTGAAACTATTCCGTCGGTCCTTGTCATGTAAGAATGACAAGGACCGGCTTCGCGTAGGCCGTAGTATCAAATCTGAAACAATACAAAAACCGTGACAGTGAGCGGTTCTCAACGTTGTTATGGTTGAAGAGTTCGTGCTCTGGCAGAATGAGAACGTGTTTTTTCGAGCACGAGGTGTGAAAGGGGGCCACGGTGTCGGTGCCGTTTGGATCAGGATCAGGTGGCAACCCCTTTGGTAGTTCACCTGCGAACCAGCCAGGTGGGCCAGGTGGGCAACAGCCGGGTATGGCGCCTCAACCCGGTATTCCACAACACGCGCCGCAACAGGGCCACGTTCCTCAACCGTCGAGTCCCTTCGAATCCCAAGATCCTTCGCACCAGCCGGGCGCTCAGCAAGCTTCAAACGCGCCGTTTGCGCCAGAAACCAACTCGGGTGATCTGACTGTCGCTGGTCCGCCCATGCACATCCTTTTCATCGTTCTTGGCTGCGCAGCTCTGGGGATCATCATCGCATTACTGCCATGGGGCTTCACCGGAATCATCGGGTGGCTCATCGCCGGACCTGTCGCGATCCTCATGTTGGGGAACTTCACCACCACTGACGTCCGCAGGCGCGCAGGCGGCATGTATGCCTCTCGACCAGCCGCAACAACCCTGTACTGGTTGGCTGCGATCCTGACGCTGATCGCCGTGATCGTGACCGCAATTCTGACTGCACTGTGGGTGGGGCACCTGTGAAAATCGTTCGTTCGCACGCAAGTAAACTTCTCCTCGGCTTCGTAGCCGTCTTCATTCTTCTAGCGCAGAGTCTTGCCGGTCTGTCCACACCTGTTCATGCCCAACCCAGTGGGGAACCGTCACAAGGCAACGGTGACTCACAGAAATCAAATGGCAGCGACCTCGGCAGTTCAAAACCACTCCCAGAACAGTTCTCAGCTTGCGCGGCAGCAGGCGGCAACATCGACGTTCTCATTCTGGTTGACGAATCTGGAAGTCTGGTCGACACCGACCCCAATAATGCGCGTGTCACCTCTGGGCTGCACCTGGTTTCGCGCATGTCGAAACTGACAAAATCAGGCAATCTTTCAGTTGCAGTCAGCGGGTTCGGTCACGAATACTCCACCGTACGTGACTGGCAAGAAGTCAAAAACGACGGCGACGTCGAAAGCCTACGTGGTGCCATCAACGACCTGTCCAACCGGACCGGCGGCATCGATACCGACTACTGGACGGCAATGGACGAAGCGCGCAAACAACTTGCCAATCGCGCGCACGAACGTGGAAGCGACGCAAAAAGCTGCCAAGCGATCATCTGGTTCTCCGACGGTGAACTCGACTACGAAGTTCGCAAAGGCAACATGGCCAACAAGTATGGAGAAACCAAACCGTTCGCACCAGACATCAGCCTGAAAACGGAAGATGGTGCCAAAAAAGTAGAAGAAAAAGCACGCGAAGACATCTGCCGCTCCGGTGGTTTGGCCGACCAGCTACGAAGCTCCCGCGTGGCGATGTTCGGTGTGGGATTGGGGTCGAAAGACGGAAAAGAATTCGACCTCATGCGTTCAATCGCAACCGGAAAAGACAGCGGTGGCAAATCATGTGGTGACCTCACCGACCCTGTTCCCGGTGAGTTCTACCTCGCATCCGACATCGACAGCTTGCTCATCGCATTCGATTCAATCTCCGGCTTGGGGCAAAAGCCAATTACCAATGATCACGGGGTATGTGTCAAAGACTTCTGCCAAAAGGAAGCTCACACGTTCGTTCTGGACAACACCACCTTGGACGTCGACGGTTTTGCAACTGCCACTGCCGATGGGCTGCGCGCAGCGATTCAAGGTCCTGACGGAAAGATCGTCGACCTGAAGAAAGACGCGAAAAACGAAAAGACAGAAGTCTCAGGTGTGCCGCTCACGTACTCGTGGGAAACCGACAAGAGCCTCAGTTTCCGACTCGACGGCACTTCTAAAGGCAAGATTGGTGACAAAGGCCCATGGGTGGGCGTGTGGCGACTGGCATTCATTGTTGACGAAGGCGCAGACTCGCAAGCGAAATCCAAATCAAACCTCCACATCACCCCGGGGATCGTGCCTGCATGGCCAGGCAAAGACAAAGCCGACGTGCGTGCCGGGGCCACCCTGAAAGACGTCACCTTTGCGCTCCACGACCGTGAAGGCAAGGATGTGCCAGTCGACTCCATTACCAGCACTGGTAAATTCAACGCGTCATTTACCGACTCTGCAGGTAAACAAACCACGTTGACCGACACCAGCTCCTTTGGCGACATCACCAAGCCAATTGACTGGGACCTCGGAAATGCGCCCACGGGAGCCGGGACACTTAACTTGTCGCTGGAACTGACCACGGCCTCGGCGAAAGACTCTGCCGGAAAAGAAGTTAAAGGTACCAAGCTGAGCCCTGCAACCGTTGCCCTCCCCATCACGGTGCAACCGCCACTGGACTACCCGACCGTGCCCACCAAAGTGGACTTTGGGGAAGCTAAAGGCAAGATCGATCTGGACTCGGTTCTGAAGCTGGGTGGAAAAGGGTGTGCCTGGGTCGAACCAGACTCCACTGAAGTGATTGCCTCACCCAAAGGGCTAGACAACGTTCAGGTGTCCTCTGACGCGTCAAGCAAAGACAACTGCGCAAAAGCCGGACAGGACCTGGGCCTGAAATTGGCATCTGACCAGCAGGGTAATGGCGCGATCAACGGAACGTTCGTGGTCGTGTCCTCGTCTGAGAACGGTCAGGGTGACCCGGTCAAAACGAAGGTCGAATTCACCGCGAGCGCAGTGAAACCTCTCAACACCCTCAACTTCGTCACGACCCTTATCATCGCTTTGCTGCTGGGCCCGGGACTCCCTTTGCTGATTCTCTACATCGTTAAGTGGTGGGGTGCGAAGATCCCGTCGCAGCCACTCGTTGCGGTTCGTGCACCGATCGAAAAGACTTCGACCGGGGTGACGCGTGACGGTTCTCGGTTCGCGTTCAACCAGGGCGATATGCGCAATACGGTCATGATCGACTCGAACGGGTCCCGTCAGATCGACGCTGCGGGTGTCACGCTGAAAACAAAGATGGGCGGATCACCTTTGGGTCCAGGTTTTGTGGTCGCGGATGTGCCCATGAGCGTGTCCAAGCACGACCCTGCACGACGGCCGGCGCGACTGCCCTTGGCGGTTCACAACCACTGGTTGGTCATGCGCGGTGAGGGTATGCGCGACGACCAAGCGGAAATTCTTGTGCTGCTCGCCGGAAACATCGACGAGAAGCAGCGCGAAAAGATGGAAGACGAAATCGCTCGTGAAGCTGGCGATCTTATCGACCGTCTGCCGTCCACAGGTGCGCAGGCACCGGCTGGGCATGACTCGCCGTTTGGTGGTCCGTCTGAGCCTCAGGCCAACCCGTTCGCCGAGGCGGGCGCACC
>CABTZC010000115.1 GCA_902489185.1 uncultured Brevibacterium sp.
ACGATTTCCCACCAGCGTCCCTGGTGAGGAGCGTCCGGGGTGCCTTCGTAGATCACCTGAGTGGCACCCGCGGCCAAGGGGCCGTAGGTGACGTAGGTGTGGCCGGTGATCCAGCCGATGTCGGCCGTACACCAGAACACATCGGTCTCTGGTTTGATGTCGAACACGGCGCGCATGGTGTAGGTGGCTTGCGTGAGGTACCCGCCGGACGTGTGCAGGATTCCCTTGGGCTTGCCTGTAGTGCCCGAGGTGTATAGGACAAAGAGCGGATTCTCCGCTTCGAAGAATTCGGGGGTGTGAGTGGTGGGCTGGTCGCCCACAACGACGTGGAACCACTGGACGCAGCCCCCACCGCAATCCGCACCGTCATGAAGTGGGGCGAAGAAATTCCACAGAAGTACGACCTGTCCAGCCTGCGTCTGCTGGGGTCCGTGGGCGAACCCATTAACCCCGAAGCGTGGACGTGGTACCGCCGCGTCATTGGCCGCGACGAACTGCCCATCATGGACACGTGGTGGCAGACCGAAACCGGTGCGCACATGATCGCACCTCTGCCCGGTGTCACCGCGCTGAAGCCTGGTTCCGCACAAACACCGCTTCCCGGAATTACCGTGGAAGTCGTGGATGACAATGGCGAAAAGATCGGTCCTAACCAGGTGGGTCTGCTGGTCATCAAAGAACCGTGGCCGTCGATGGCACGCACCGTCTACGGCGACCCGGAACGCTTCAAAGAAACCTACTGGTCCCGTTTCGACGGCATGTACTTCGCCGGCGACGGCGCCCGCTACGACGAAGATGGCGACATCTGGTTCCTGGGTCGCGTCGACGACGTGATGAACGTATCCGGGCACCGCCTGTCCACCACGGAAATCGAATCTGCACTGGTCAGCCACCCATCGGTTGCCGAGGCCGCAGTCGTGGGTGCCACGGACGAAACGACCGGCCAGGCAGTTATCGGGTTCGTCATTCTGCGCGGTAGTGCACAAGACTCTGACTCAATCGAACAGGAACTCCGCGCCCACGTGGGCCAGGAAATCGGCCCCATCGCCAAACCTAAACGCGTGTACATCGTGGACGAACTGCCCAAAACACGCTCCGGGAAGATCGTGCGCCGACTCCTGAAGAACCTCGCCGAAAACCGCGAAGCCGGCGACGCATCAACCCTGGCAGACGCCTCGGTCATGGATGCGATCGCAGCGTCGGTCAACCGTGACAAAAAATAAACCCAGCATTCACGTTGGTTTCAGCACAAAATCAGGCGCAGTTTCACCTCGGGAGTAAATAGCGCATATCCTTGAAAAAGAAAATCTCTAGAAGCCTTCTGCAGGAGGACACTCCATGACCGAACGGTCCCTGTCTCAGCTCATCCAAGACATCAAGGATGATAGTCAAGCCCTGGCGCAAGAGGAACTCGCTCTGGCGAAGACCGAAGCACAGGCCGGTGCCAAGAACCTGGGAATCGGTGGAGGGCTCGCCGTTGCGGCCCTGTTCCTTCTGTTCCTGTCGAGCTTCATGGCAATTTTCGCTCTCTCTGCTGTTTTCCACGAGGTCGCGAACCTGCCTTGGTGGGCAAGCTTCCTCATCGTGTTCGGAATCCTCGTTGTCATTGCAGGAATCCTGGTGGGAGTGGCAATTCCGCTCTTCAAGAAGGGCAACCCCACGCCTACCGCTGCGATCGACCGCGGAAAGTCTGTCAAGGACGCTATTCTGCGCGCCCTGAAGAACCCCACCGGTCCGCGTTACTAACATCTGACAGCGAAAGCGAGCTTGACGACACGTCACAAGACGTCAAGCTCGCTTTCGCTGTTTCACACATCAATGTGCATATACGTGCGGTCGTCCCAGTCGGTGGCCCACCCCAGCTCACTGAGCGCAAAGTCCAACAGCCCCGCTGTGAAACCCCAAATCTGCAGAACACCCACATCAAACACCGGCGACGTGTACGCCCGGTTCGCCGGGTAGAAAACCCCTCGGTTCGCCGGCGCCACCAAATCCGCGACCGAAACCCTGTACACCCGCGTCGATTCCGCCGTGTCCACGACTCTCACCGGCCCCGGTTGTGTCCACACGCCCACCACGGGCGTGACACTATGCCGACTCACGGGCACGGCAATCGGATCGATCTGCGTCAGCACCTCCACCGACTCAGGCTCAACCCCCACCTCTTCACGCGCCTCCCGCAACGCGGCCGCAACAGCTGAGGCGTCCTCGGGATCCTTCTTCCCACCGGGAAACGCCGGCTGCCCCGCGTGCTGACGCAGGGTCGCTGCACGCTGCAAGATCAGCACGTCTACATCTGCCACGCCGAGGTCGTCCAACCTGGCGACCTCCCGTTTGCCTGCCAGCGTTCTGGGTTTCTGCCCGCGGGCGAACAGCATGAGCACCGCGGCATCGCGTAATTCGGACCCACCTCGGGCCAGGCGAGCACCCAACCAGTGCGGTTCGGTAATGGTCGTAGGCAGCGCGCTCAGTAGCGAACGCAAGTGCGCGTCGTCAGTCAAAATCCCACCCGCCTTCTGGGTAGGTCAGACCGTATGTAAACAGTGACGCGGCCGTGTGCTCATCGAGCTCGCCCTCACCGTAGCTGGGGCACAGATTCGCGATTGGGCACGCGCCACACGCGGGCCTGCGCGCGTGACAGATCCGGCGCCCCATGAAGATCAGGCGATGCGACACCAAGGTGAGGTCCCGCGGGTCATAGAGGTCCTGTAAGTCCGCTTCGACTTTGAGCGGGTCGGTGTGGGTGGTGAAACCCATGCGGCGAGCAAGCCGTCCAACGTGCGTGTCTACGGTTAATCCAGGAGTGTCGAACGCATTGCCCAACACCACATTCGCAGTCTTCACACCCACTCCCGGAAGTTTGACCAGTTCCTTTTGTGTGCGGGGCACCTCACCGTCATACAGCTCGACTAGCTGAATGGCCAAGGCGATGATATTTGCCGCTTTAGAACGGAAGAAACCAGTGGGGCGAATGATCGCTTCAACATCTTCACGTGTGGCCGCCGCCAATGTGTGCGCGCTGGGATAGCGCGCAAACAGTTCCGGCGTCACTTGGTTCACCCGCACGTCCGTTGTTTGCGCTGACAGCACCGTGGCTATGAGCAGCTCAAACGGGTTCGTAAAGTCAAGCTCCGCTCGAGCATCCGGAAACACCTGTGCAAGGATCCTGTCAATCTTGCGCGCACGACGCACTTTCGCGAGACGTGTTTCCTTTGCAAACTGGCGTCGCTTTCTAGCAGGAATGACTGACTTCACTCCCCCAGCTTATGCAATGCGAAGATCAGAAGTGCGAAAAACTTGCCCAGGTGCACTGACTCTTACCTTGAAAAGAAAGCTACAAATCGCCTGTTGAGGTGTGACAAGCGCCTCAAAACCGGTAGGTTTGTACCAAGGACATTTTCACACGGAGGTAGATAGTGGACATCGAAGTCGTCCGCAATGCGACCTTGTTCGCCGGACTAGATGAAGAATCGACCAGCGCCCTCATGAAGTTCATGAAACCACGTAGCATCCGCCGTGGCACCCCTCTTTTCCATGAAGGAGACAGTGGAGACGAGCTCTACATCGTATCCACTGGAAAACTCAAGGTGGGTCGCGAATCATCTGACGGACGCGAAAACCTGTTGTCAGTTGTGGGCCCCGGCGAAATCATCGGTGAACTCGCTCTGTTCGATCCGGGCCCGCGTTCATCCACGGTGACCGCTGTGTCGCAGTCGGAAGTTCTGAGCCTCAAGCACGAAGACCTTCTCAGCTGGCTTCAGGAACGCCCTCAGGCCGCAATGAACCTGTTGAAGGCACTGGCACAGCGTCTGCGTCGCACCAACGAAACTGTAGGCGACCTGGTGTTTTCCGACGTTCCTGGGCGTGTGGCCAAGGCCATTCTTGACATGAAGAACCGCTTTGGAAAGCCTGCGCCTGACGGCATTTTGGTACCTCACGACCTCACTCAGGAAGAACTTGCTCAGCTTGTTGGCGCTTCACGTGAAACAGTGAACAAGGCACTAGCCGACTTTGCTGAACGTCGTTGGATTCGCCTCGAAGGCCGTTCGGTTGTCATCTTGGATCTGGAACGCCTGACTCACCGCGCACACTAAACACGCTCATACTGAACATCTGCGGCGCGTGCCTGGCCACTGTGCGAGGCACGCGCCGTGTTTTTGCGCTTTTGTTTTCCTACGGGGAATCACACTGTGGACACTCATTCCGTATTCGTGGAACGTGTACGTACCATGAAGGCACTGATCGTCCACGTGAGGAGAGAGAGGCAATGAAGCCACATATCCGCGTGACAGCCAACAACCCGTCCCCTATGACACTCGACGGAACAAACTCGTACATTGTGCCGTCGAGCGACCTGAGCACTGTCGCCCTGATCGATCCGGGCCCTGAGCTCAGCTCGCACAAACAAGCACTCGAAAACGCGGTCGACTGTGCCACGCTCACGGCTATCGTGCTCACCCACCACCACGCCGACCACTCCGAAATGCTGGCCACCGCACATGAGTGGGCCCCAGGCGTGCCCATTTACGCAGTCGATGAAGCCTTCGCAAAGGGAGCGCCAGCCCTGACGTCATTGCAACCAGAAGGCCACGTCATTGAGTTCGGATCACACGAAAGCGACCGCCTCACACTCATTCCCACACCCGGGCACACCACAGACTCCATCAGCGTGCTCCACGGAAACACTCTGTTTTCTGGCGACACCATCCTGGGTGAAGGCACCACCGTCATCATGTACCCGGAAGGTTCAGTTGGACAGTACTTAGATTCCATGAATCGAATTTCGGAGTTGGTCAACCAGACGGTAGATGTCATCCAACCAGCCCACGGACCCACCATCGACAACCCCCGGGCTGTTGTTGACTACTACATTTCGCACCGCAACGAACGCCTCAAACAGGTAAGCGAAGCCGTTGAGCGGGTGGGCCAGATCGAAACTGACGCCACCGGAGGAATCTCGCAAGAGTACGCCGGCCGAGTCGCCGACCTCGTCTACGCAGACGTGCCTCAGAAACTACGCCCCGCTGTATTGTCGTCCGTGTCGGCGCAACTGGAGTACCTGCTGGAAGGCTAGCCCCGCTCACGAGCCCACCCCACCAGCCAACTCACACCTCGGTGGGGCTCGACGGGGCTTCGACCTCTTCCAGTTCCGAAGTCAAGGACTGGGGGTCTTCTCCTTCTTCGTCGCCCGAGGTGTCAACCACCTCGGTCTGTCGCGTCTGCCCCCGTTCGGAAGGGTCAGCGAGCGGGTCCAGGGACACCCACCATGTCCCGTTTCTTTTAAACACCTCGGGGGTAATGGGCGTGACGTTGCGGATCTTACACATTGCCGCGGCCACACTTGGCACGCCTAGGAGCGATTCGCAAATGAGCCGCACGGGTCCACTGATGAAGTCGCTGGAGTTTTCACCACACATCGACAGGACTTCGGCGGGGCTCACCCACCCTCCCCATGCACCTGTGATCGACTCGAAGTTCACAGTTTGATCCGGTGGCATCACTGCCGTGAAATACACGGTGTCAAAACGCTTGAGCTGCCATTCGGTGTTGACCCAGCGTAACCACGGGCGCAGCATGTCGGGCCGGAACTCCAGGTTGCGCGTCGCCAGCACGTCCCTAAATGCCACTTTTTTCTGGAACAACTTGGCACGCGCGTCACCCACGTACGTCATGTCAGTCTCTGTTGCGATCGATCCGTCCGCTGTCTGCGCAACCAGCACTCCCGTGAGCTCAAGTGCGACACGCCCGGCCGCCACAAAATACGCCAGCGAACGTGTCACATTGGTTTTCCGCAGCATCCGCGCGCAACGCTCAGGCGTTGCCCCCGCCATGGGTAGCCACCGGGAGTCAGACGGGCGTACGAGCCCGCTGGGAAAATCCCACCGGTTGCGGTCATCCTGGCCCGGTTCATCTACGTTTCGCGTCATGAACATTTGGAGGCCTTGGCCCGAATCGCGAATGAGAACAATCGCTGAAGTAGGTAGTGGTTGAGCGGGTGTCAGCGTTCGCTGTCCACCTTCAAACATGTTCAAGATCTTTGCGAGCCCCTGTGACGCGGGGATCGTGTGTGAACGGTGTGGCAGGGGATGTCCTTACGTGTGTTTGTGGCGTGACCTAGATTCGTACCGTAATTTCGACTTCGACCGAGGTGCCAAGAGGTAACGCTGACACGCCTACTGCGGAGCGTGCGTGCTGACCACGCTCACCGAACACTTCGCCTAGCAATTCGGATGCTCCGTTGATGACACGTGGCTGCTGGTCGAAACCGGGAGCAGAAGCTACGAACCCCACAACCTTCACTACCTGCTTGACCCGGTCCAGATCACCCACAACAGATTTGATGGCGGCGAGAGCGTTAATCGCGCACAGTTTCGCCGCGTCGTAACCGGCTTCTACCGTGACTGAGTCGCCCAGCACACCCGGGTTGACCAGTTCACCGTCTACAAACGGCAACTGTCCCGAGGTGTATACGTGGTCGCCATCAACCAGGGCGGGGACATAAGCACCGGCGGGCGCCGGAACCTCTGGCAGTTCAATGCCCAGTTCCGTGAGCTTATCGAGAACAGACACGTTCAGCCCTCCTGCTTGGGACGTTTGAAGTATGCCACCAGTCCCTGACCGTCAGGACCCGGAACAACCTGAACCAGCTCGTAACCGTCTTCGCCCCACATGTCCAAGATCTGTTTGGTGTTGTGGATGAGAAGAGGTGCAGTTGCGTATTCCCACTTTTGCATGTCGTCACCTTTCTTTGCACACCCGGTGGGGTGCACAGTTTACAGGGTCAAGCAGTCTTATCCGCCGATGGTGTTGACGCCACCGCCGCCGCCACCGCCGAACAG
>CABTZC010000116.1 GCA_902489185.1 uncultured Brevibacterium sp.
CCGTCCTTGACAACGACGGGCTTCTTGGTTTCGGGGTCTTCGCCGAATTCCTTGAGCGGAGCCGCCGCTTTGCGCCCGCCGCGCGTCTTAGGTTGCGCGTAGATCGCCAGCGCTTCTTCGACTGTGATGCTGAAAATCTGCTCTTCGGATTCCAGCGATCGCGAATCAGTTCCCTTCTTCAGGTATGGCCCGTAACGCCCGTTTTGCGCGGTGATGTCCACGCCTTCTTGGTCCTGGCCAACAACCCGGGGCAGGCTCAGAAGTTTCAGAGCTTCATCGAGCCCCACCGTCTGCAGGTCCATGGATTTAAACAGCGAGGCGGTGCGGGGCTTGGGCTTCTTGGTGCCACGTTTGGCAGGCGCGTCGGATTCTGGCAGCACCTCGGTGACGTAGGGGCCAAAGCGGCCGTTCTTGGCAACGATCGTGTGCCCGGTTTCGGGGTCCACACCAAGTTCGCGGTCGCCGTCGCCCTGGGTTTCGATAAGTTCACGGGCTTTTTCGGCCGTGAGTTCGTCCGGGGCCAGGTCGTCTGGCACGGAAACGCGCTTGGGTTTTTCGGGGTCATCGCTGGGGACTTCCAGGTATGGCCCATACCGTCCCACACGCAGGGTCACGTCGTCAGCGATCTGCACGGTGTTGACTTCGCGGGCGTCGATGTCGCCCAGATCGTCCACCGTTGGTTTGAGTCCTGGGTGGTCGCCGGCGGGCTGGTCACCGCCGGGGCCGTCGGTGACTGTAGCGCCGGCGGTACCGGTTCCAAAGTAGAAGTCGGAGAGCCACTGTGTGCGGTCGAGTTCACCTGCGGCGATGTGGTCAAGTTCCGTTTCCAAGTCGGCGGTGAACTGGTAGTCCACGAGCCCGCCGAAGTGCTCTTCAAGCAATCTGACCACGGAGAATGCGAGCCAGCTGGGCACCAAAGCGTTTCCGCGCGGGCGCACGTATCCGCGGTCTTGGATGGTGGAAATGATGGCCGCGTACGTGGACGGGCGCCCGATCCCCAGTTCTTCCAACCGCTTGACCAGGCTGGCTTCTGTGTACCGAGGTGGTGGCGCGGTTGTGTGCCCCGCGGCTTCCGCGGAGTGGACGGCGAGTTCTTGGCCTTCCGTGACTTGTGGGAGACGTGAACCGGCGTCACCGGAGTCGTAGCGGCTTGCGTCGCGGCCTTCTTCGTAGGCGGCGAGGAATCCGCGGAACGTGATGACCGTTCCCGAGGCGGTCATGCCTGCCGTTGCCCCGTCCCCGAGGTGGGTGCTGAGGTCGGCGGTGATTTTCATGGTGGCGGTGGAGCCTTTTGCGTCGGCCATCTGGGAGGCGACCGTGCGCTTCCAGATCAGGTCGTAGAGTTTGAACTCGTCGCTGGACAGTTTGCCCTGCACCTGGGCGGGAGTACGGAACGAGTCACCTGCGGGACGGATCGCTTCGTGCGCTTCCTGCGCGCCCTTCTGTTTCTTTGCGTACATCCGTGGGGAGCCGGGGACGTATTCGGGTCCATAGAGTTCGGTGACTTGTTTGCGGGCGGCGGCGACGGCCTCGGCGGACAGGGCCGAGGAGTCCGTACGCATATATGTGATGTACCCGTTTTCATACAGCGACTGGGCAACCCGCATGGCCTGGCGGGAGCTCATGCGCAGTTTGCGGCCGGCTTCCTGTTGCAGGGTTGAGGTGGTGAACGGGGCGGCGGGCCTACGTGAGTACGGCTTGGTTTCAAGCCCGGAGACGCTTAAGGGCGCGCCGGCGTTGAGCACGGAAGCGAGTTTGGTGGCGTCGTCCTTGCCCAGTACAACAACCTGTGAGCTGGCCTTTTTCAGCTGACCGGCGTCGTCGAAGTCACGACCGGTGGCAACTTTTTGGCCAAGGTAGGTGGTGAGTTTGGCGGCGAATTCTTCACCGTCGGCGGCGTCTGGCAGGGACAGCGCGAGGTCGAGGTCCCAGTAGTCGGCGGGGATGAACTTCATGCGTTCACGTTCACGCTCAACGACCAGGCGAGTGGCGACCGACTGCACACGACCGGCGGATAGCCCGGCGCGGACCTTGCGCCACAGAACCGGCGATACTTCGTAACCGTACAAGCGGTCGAGGATGCGGCGGGTTTCCTGGGCGTCGACTAAGTTGATGTCGAGTTCGCGCGTGTTTTCCAGTGCGCGGTTGATGGCTTCCGGGGTGATTTCGTGGAAGACCATGCGCTTGACGGGGATTTTTGGTTTAAGCACTTCGATGAGGTGCCATGCGATGGCTTCACCTTCGCGGTCCTCATCGGTTGCAAGATAGAGTTCGTCGGCGTCCTTGAGGAGTTTCTTGAGTTCGGCGACTTTTTTCTTCTTGCCGGGGTCCACCCGGTAGTAGGGGTCGAAGCCGTTGTCCACGTCCACGGCGAACTTGCCGTAGGGGCCTTTTTTCATGTCGGCCGGGAGTTCTGAAGGCTGGGGCAGGTCACGGATGTGGCCTACGGACGCTTCCACATCGTAGCCGTCGCCCAGGTATCCAACGATTGTGCGGGCCTTTGTGGGTGACTCCACAATAACGAGGCGACGTGGCTGAGTGGTTGGCACGAGAGTCCTTTCTCACGCAAGTGTGTACGCGTCCACTTGAATGTAGCACTTGTGATGTGCGCGGTTTTATGAGTTGGGGTACAAGCTACCACTGACAACCGCGTCACGAACCTGCGCTACGAGTTGCGACGCGAGCATATCAGGCTCCACGTCAAGCAACTGGGCGAGGGCGTGGGCCACTGCCCGCAAGGTGAGGCTGCCGTCTGCGACTCCGATGCAACCGGCGAACGCGGTGTCTACGGTCATTTCGCGGGCGAACCCGGTTCCCACTTCGATGGTGATGGTGGTGGGCGATTCGTCGCCGGGGGTGAAGTGGCGGTGTTCGACAACGCCTTGGTTGCGGATGAACGCGGTGTCGAGCAGTTCGTTGTCGTCTGCCTGGTTGAGCCACTGGATGAGGTCGAAGCGCACGTCGAGGAACTGTGCGATTCCGCCGGGGTTGGCGCCCAGCGGGCCGGGGCGGGATTCGAAGTGGCGAACAGGCGGGGTCTCCGCTGTGTTGCCGGTAGCGCCCTCGGCTTCCGCAGCCCGGGCCCGCACCTGGATCCATCCGAACGCAATCCGGGTGACACCTCGGGAGGCGAAATCGTCCAGCCACGCGGCCGTGTCTGCGTTCCAGCGGGAGCTGCCGGGCACCACTCCCCCGTCGCGGATCCACGTTTCAGCGTAGTGGGCGGGGGTGAGCTGTTCGCGTTCGATGACGCTGATGTCGACGGTGTTGGGGACCCAGTGGGTGGGGTTAGTGGGGTCCTGGTTGGTGGGGTGCGTGATTTCCCAGTTGCCCAGCAGGCATGCCGTTCCCGAGGTGGTGAGGTGGTTTGGCAGCTCGGCGAGTAGGGTGCGCATGAGTTGGTCGCCGGTGTGGCCGCCGTCGCGATATTCCAGTGTGGCCGTGTGGCCTTGTGGGGTGATGACGAAGGGTGGGTTGGAGACGATGAGGTCGAATCGTTCTGGGGTGGGTTCGAAGAGGGAGCCTTGGCGGGTTTCGATGTTGTGTGCGCCGTTGAGGGTGGCGTTGGCGCGGGTGAAGGCGAGCGCGCGGGGTGAGATGTCGGTGGCGATGACGTGGTCGCAGTGGCGGGCTAGCGCGATGGCTTGGATGCCGCACCCGGTTCCCAGGTCGAGCGCGGTGCGCACGGGGGTGCGCGGGGTGATGTTGAGGAGGGTGCGCCCGGCACCGCCCACACCTAACACGAAGTCACCGGCGACGGGTTCGTCGCGGGTGAGGGTTCCGTGGTCGGAGAAGAGCCAGATGTGGTCGGTGGTGCTGTCAGGGGCGGGTTCACCTGCTTGGCTGCTTAGCCCTGGTGGCACTTCGATGGTGCGGAGGGCGAAGGGGGCGTGTATTGTGCCGTCGCGTTCGAGTAGAGCACCGGTTGCGGTTGCCGCGTCGAAAAGGTGGGTGCCGAGGGAGGTACGGACGACCTCGGCGTCCATAGTGGCCGCGCACACGAAAAGGTTCGCCAGCACCGAAAGCGGATCCGTGCGACCGGTCAGGAACCAGCGTGCGGGAGCGGCGTTGTTGCGGGTGAGGGCGTCGTCGATGTCGGCGCCCCAGAGTTCGCGCAGGCCAACGGGGGTGAACCGGTGGTGGTTCAGGGCGTGGCGCAGGATGTTGCCGGTGGTCTGATCAATCGTGAGCACAGGCACTACTCTACGGGCCGGGTTGCGCTGCGGGCTACGAGGTTGTGTTTGGCGTGACCGCTAAGGTTGGGGTGTGCTGATTGATCTGGTGACTGCGTTTGGCGAGCGGGCCGACCGTGTGACGCATGCGCGCAGTTTTCCTGCCCGCGAGGCGCAGTTCGCGGATTGGCCGGAGTGGGTGAGTCCCGAGGTCGTTCACGCGTGGCAGGTCACGGGTATTGAGCGTCCGTGGCAGCACCAGGTGGAGGCGGCGCAGCGGGTGTGGGCGGCTGGTACTGATGCGGGCGAGGAAGCCGGACCGGACACGGTCATCGCTACGGGCACGGCCAGTGGGAAGAGTCTGGGTTTTTGGTTGCCGGTGACGCAGGCGGCGTTTGAGTGCCGGGATGCGTTGCCTACAAAGGTGGCGACAACCTTATATATTTCGCCCACGAAGGCGTTGGGGCACGATCAGTTGTCAAAGCTCGTGTCGTTGCCTCTGCAGGGGGTGCGGGCGGGCAGTTTCGATGGGGACACCTCGGAGGCCGACCGGCAGTGGGCCCGGCAACACGGCAACATCATTTTCACCAACCCCGATATGTTGCACCGCAGCATTTTGCCTGGTCACGAGCGGTTTCGCCGGTGGTTTAAGAACTTGCGGTTTGTGGTTGTTGACGAGGCGCACAGGTACCGAGGCGTATTCGGGTCGCATGTGGCGTTGGTGTTGCGCCGGTTGCTGCGGGTGGCGGCGTTGTATGGGGCGCGACCTGTAGTGGTGGGGGCGTCTGCGACGATGGCTGACCCGGCCGGCGCGTTTGGCCGGTTTACGGGCCGGAAGGCGTATGCGGTGACGGAGGATACGTCGCCTAAGGCTGCGGGTACGTTTCTTTTGTGGGAGCCGCCGTTGGTGGCTGGTGAGGAGGCACAGCGCCGTTCGACGATCAGCGAGGCCACGAGCATGTTGGTGGATACGACGTGCGCGGGGGTTCGGTCGATTGCGTTCATTGCGTCGCGCGCGGGAGCCGAGGCGTTAGCGGACTCGGTACGTAACCAGGTGGGGCAGATAGCGCCGGAGTTGACCACCTCGGTCGCGGCTTACCGGGGCGGGTACTTGCCGGAGGAGCGCCGGGCCTTGGAGACGGGCTTGCGCGGGGGCAAGTTGCGGACGGTGGCCTCGACGAGCGCGCTGGAGTTGGGGATCGACATCAGCGGGTTGGACGTGGTGGTGATCGCGGGGTGGCCGGGCACGTTGGCGTCGTTGTGGCAGCAGGCCGGGCGCGCGGGCCGGGCGGGGCAGGAGTGGTTGGCGGTGTTGATCGCTCGGGATGACCCGTTGGACACGTTTGTGGTGCACAACCCGGAGCATGTGTTTGACGCCCCGGTTGAGGCGGGGGTCATTCACCCGGAGAACCCGTATGTGATGGCGGGGCATTTGTTGGCGGCAGCTGCTGAGGAGCCGTTGACGGAAGATGACTGCCGGTTGTGGTTTGGTGAGCGGGCTGTTGAGGTGGCGCGCGAGTTGGCCGAGGCGAAATATTTGCGCGCGCGGCCCACGGGGTGGTTTTGGGCGAAGGCGGAGTCTGCGGCGGCGTTGACGGACATTCGCGGGTCTGGTGGCGCGCAGGTGCGGTTAGTGGATCAGGCGACAGGGACGTTGTTGGGCACGGTGGATGATGCGGCTGCGCCTAGGCAGAGTTTCCCGGGTGCGGTGTATGTGCATCAGGGTGAGACGTTTTCGGTGTTGGAGTTGGATTTGGCCGAGCGGGTGGCGTTGGTGGCGCCCGCTACGGTGGATTACACGACACAGGCGAGGTCGGTGACGGAGATTCGTGTGGTGGGCACCGAGGGGTCTCGTGGGCTACCCAGTGGGTGCCGAGTGTTTCACGGGGCTGTTGAGGTGACGACCCAGGTGACGGGGTACATCATGCGACAGAACGGCACGGGCGTGGTGTTGGGTGAGAGGCCCTTGGATTTGCCGGCGCAGACGTTGCGCACGCATGCGGTGTGGTGGACGGCGCCGGATTCGGTGGTGGAGGACGCCGAGGTGGTTCCCGGTGATCTGCCCGGCGCTGTTCACGCGGCCGAGCATGCGTCGATTGGGCTGTTGCCGTTGTTCGCCGGTTGTGACCGGTGGGACATTGGCGGGGTTTCTACCGCCAGGCACGCCGACACCGGGCAGGCGACGGTGTTTGTGTATGACGGCCAGTCCGGTGGCGCGGGGTTTGCCGAGCGTGGTTTTGAGGTTTTTGAGCAGTGGCAACAGGCGACGCTGGATGCGATTGACGCGTGTGAGTGCGCCGCTGGCTGCCCGTCCTGTGTGCAGAGCCCCAAGTGTGGCAACGGCAACGAGCCTCTTGATAAGGACGCGGCGCGACGGTTACTGCGCGAGGTGCTGGGGTAAGTTTTGAGCCCAGACGAGTCTTCGCATCATCAGCCGGTTCCCGAGCCTGGCCGTAGATTCCCTTAGCCCGGTTCTTCGAGTTGCCAGCTGGCCTTTTCTCAGAACGACGGGAGGTCACCAGCCCGGCTTTTACAAAGGTGGGAACGGTGGCGCGTCACCAACCAGTTCTGCCGACCTCGGATTCCCCTACCCAGGTCTTTCAAGTCTCCCAGCTGGTGACGCCCTACTGAGACAGACTGTCTTCTCAGAACGGTGGCGCGTC
>CABTZC010000117.1 GCA_902489185.1 uncultured Brevibacterium sp.
CACCCACGTTACGAAGAGACCTCGAACAAAGCCGGGCCACGTCCCTATCAGCAGTCAACGCGCGTCCTGGACTCCTGGCGGCAACACCCCCCCGGATCATCGATGACAGGGCAAAAAAGCCATACCAGGACCAGCGACCAGATCCTCTGATGAGGACCTACAAATGAATGTAACGGGGAGCGTTTAACCGTTTGGATACACTCGAGATCGATTTTGTGCGTCGAGTGTATCTAAAATCACCCAAAATGTGACCGAGGTCACGCAAGTGGGCATCATAAGCGACCGTTTGGATACACTCCACGAACTGGAGTGTATCCAAATGCTTTCCGGGCCCGAGGTCGTAGCCCCCGCCCGCTCACCAGCAGTTTCGCTGTGGTGAACTCCTTTTTCGCCATGTGAGAAGGTCTGCGCACTGAACATTAACTCTGTAGGGTATGACCTCAATCACTCGAGGGCTGTTAGGAGTACGATGACGTTCACCACTGTTTACCCGGCACGGATCGTTCGAACCATGGACCCCGCGTGCCCCACAGCAGAAGCAGTTGCGGTACGCGACGGGCTTGTTCGCGCTGTAGGAACTGTCCAAGAGCTGATGGAATACCCGGACGCACAGCTAGACGACCGGTACGCAGACGCCGTGATTCTTCCCGGCTTCGTCGAAGCGCACGGACACGCAGGAACAGGCACAGTGTGGGACAGCGTGTACGTTGGCTACTTAGACCGCACGGACCCAGACGGAAAGTTCTGGCCCGGGTGCACAACAGTTGACGATATTGTGAACCGTCTGCGTGAGGCCCTACGCGATCACGACCCCAACCGTCCACTCACCGCGTGGGGACTCGACCCGATCTTTTTCCCCGACACCCCAATAACCGCAGCGGAACTCGACCGCGCCTCGGCCCACACCCCCATCTGTATCTCCCACACCAGCGGGCACGCCTACGCGGTGAATACGATTGCGCTGAAGAAATGTGGCGTCGACGCGTCCACCACTGTCGAAGGTGTCATGAAAGACAGCTCCGGGAACCCCACGGGAGAATTGCACGAATTCGCTGCAATGGGCCTGGTCGCAAGCCTGGCCGAAGGCGGCGGGGTATTGTCGGTGAGCCCGCGGGCGATCAAACAGTACGCCCAAAATGGAGTGAACGTGGGCGCTACAACGCTCACCGACTTGGGCTCCCAAAGACTCATGGACGACGAAGGTGTGGCGATCTACACCGACACCGTCGACGAAGATTTCCCTGTTCGCCTTAACGTGTTCCACTTTGGGGCAGGGGTGGGGCCGGTGTCCCGCTCACTCCCTGAAGCGGCCGCTCGAATCGTTGAACTCCGTGAACAATCAACAGACCGCCTGCAGTTCGGCAATATCAAACTCATGCTCGATGGCACGCTGCAGGGACTCACGGCGCGCGTTTTAGAGCCCGGGTACTTCAGAACCAACGAAAACGGCATGTGGAATGTGACGCCACAGGAGTACCTTGAAGCGTTCGAAACGTTCCACAAAGCTGGGCTGCTCATCCACGTGCACTGCAACGGGGACCAAGCGACGCAGCTGTTCATCGACACCCTGCAGACGGTGCTGGAACGTCACCCGCGCCCAGACCACCGGCACACTGTTACTCACTCACAGATGACACGGCCTGCCCAGTATCGTCGCCTCAAGGCCCTGGGTGCGTGTGCGAATGTCTTTGCCAACCACATTTGGGCGTGGGGTGACCAGCACCTCGACGTCACCGTGGGGCCAGACCGCGCCCGCCGGAACAACGCTTCGGCAACCGCGCTACGGATCGGGGTTCCCATCAGCATTCACTCGGATACCCCGGTGACACCGCTTGGGCCGTTGAGCACGGCGAAGCACGCTGTAACCCGCCTGACCCAGTCAGGCCGCGTCATGGGAGAGCACGAACGCATCAGTGTTCAAGAAGCGCTTGAAGCAATCACGATCGGTGCTGCCTACATGCTCAAAATCGACGACAAAGTGGGATCAATTGAGGGCGGAAAGTTCGCAGATTTCGCGATCCTCGATGAAGATCCGCTCGAAGTAGAGCCGGAACGCCTGCCAGATATTTACGTTCGCGGAACCGTCGTTGGTGGGAAGCACTACACAAGCCTGATTGCCCCACCAGCAACGCGCTCATGACCCACTCGCCGTTACAGACAGCGCGGCTGATCGTCCTTGGGGGCTACCTCGGAGCGGGTAAAACGACGCTGTTGAATGCTCTGCTTAGAGACGGTCGGCTGGGACGAACCGCCGTGGTCGTCAACGACTTCGGCAGCGTCAACATTGATGCGGACCTCATCGAAGCAGTCGACGACGATGTCATGCAACTGACCAACGGGTGCATCTGTTGCCAGATCAGCACCGACATGATCGACACGATGGCGGCACTGGCCCGCATGAACCGCTTTGACACCGTGCTGTGTGAAGTCAGTGGGGTCGGGCAGCCGGAGCGGATGCGCAGGTGGGGCGACTTCCCGGGCTTCTACTCCGGACCCGTGGTGATCGCTGCGAACGTGACGGCCATTCCTCGGCTGGTGCGGGACCAGTACGTGTCTGATGTAGTCACCCAGCAGCTTGGCACCGCGGACATCGTGGTGTTGAGCGGTGGGACGGTTGCCCCGGGTGCGGTTCGGCATCAAGCGGCCGAGGTGTCAGCGAGGTTCGCGTCGAAAGCCCCGGTTCTCGAATGGACAGTTGGAGAGACACTACCGGACTGGTTTATCCAGACATTAGTGGGTGAAGAGGCCGCAACGTCAGGAAGTGAACGTACGGAAGACTCACGGGATGTCGCGGTTGCCGAACGCCATGTCGCCCATGCCACAGCAACCGTACGCCTGCCCACGGCGACATCTGCAGCGCACTTTGCTGACACACTCACCTCCCTGGCACATGCGCTCGCGCGAGCGAAAGGGCACGTGCGTGACTCGGACGGAAGCCTCCACTCCGTCCAACTTGCCAACGGGCAAGTGACACATACAGAAGTACCGGGGAGCACCTCGGCGGGGGAGGAACACACCGACTTCGTTCTCATCGCAGCCGAACCGGGCCCAATGGCAGCCCTGCGGCGAGCAGCTGAGGCCATTGCCCAGTCACTGAGCGTGACGGTCGACAGTTTGGGCGCCAGTTTTTCTGCACAACCCGAAACCACTAAGAGCAAGGAGACGTTATGAAAATGGGAATCAGATGGCCTGACAGCGCACGGAAGTGGGTGTGCTTTGGCCTTGTGGTTGGCGTCATTGTGATAGGCGTGTGGCCGGTTATTCCACTGTTTAACTCCGACACCATCATTTTTGGGATACCTGTTCTGATGGTGTGGTCTGTAGTGATTGTCATTCTGACGACTGCGGTGATGGTTGTGTGCAACCTGATCATGAAAGGTGAAAAAGAATGATCCAGCACGTACCTTTTATCATCACCGCAGCGTACTTGGTGATTGCTGTTGTCATTGGTTTTCGTGCCGGGCGCGGCTATGACATGAACACGACCGAAGCATGGGGTGCCGGTAGCCGCAGCATGGGGCCAATCGTTGTCTACCTGCTGGTTGCCGCCGGGGGAGTGAGCGCATACACGTTCATGGGCTCGCCTGGTTGGGCGCACGACAAGGGTGTCCCAGCGCTCTATGTTGTTGTGTACCTGTCATACATGGCGATCCTTGCGTGGTACTTCGGTCCGAAAGTGTGGGAATTCGGGCGCCGATATGGGCACGTTACACAGGCCTCGGCGATTGCTGACCGATATGAAAGCACCTTTTTAGGTGGCTTGTCTGGTTTTGTTGGCTCTATTGGTGGACTGGCCTATGCGGTTCTTCAAACGATTGGTTCGGCGTACATTCTCAACGTGATGAGCTTTGGGCTCATCCCGGTCTGGGCCGGTGTGCTGGTGACGTTGGCCGTCATTTCCATCTACCTCTATCGCAGTGGCCTGCGCGCAATTGGCTTTACAAATGCATTCCAGGGTGCGCTGATGTTTGTTGTGGCATGGCTCGTGGGTATGTGGGCAGTCAACCACTTCACGGGCGGGTTCAGTGCACGTCCCATTTTCGAGCGTCTACAGGCGGAAGCGCCTGAGTTCCTGACTTTGCCCGGTGCACTGGGAGACATGGGCTACGCGTTTTGGACGTCGTCGATCTTGATTTCGTTCTTCTCGATTTGGCAGTCGCACTGGATTTCGTGGATGGGTGCTAAATCTGGGGTTGGGCTGAAGAAAGCAGTGACGTATTTGCCCCTGTACTACTTGGTCTTAATTCCTATGATCTTTGTGGGATTCATTGGGATTTTTGAGTACCCAGACATTGCGAAATCGGATCAAGTAGCGATCACGATGGCGGTTGACAACATGCCTGTTGTTTTGGCGGGGCTGTTGGGCGCGGGAACGCTGGCTGCGTCGATGTCCTCGAGTGAGCCCAACATTCACGCTACTGCGCTGACGTACAGTAAGGACATTCTTCAGCCAATGTTTAAGCTGTCGGACAAGACGGCAGGGAAGCTGTCACGGTGGCTGATTTTCCCGATCATGGGTCTGATCATCGCACCTATTTCTATTGCTGAACCAGCGAGCCTTGTTTACATCCTTCTCATTGGGTACGGCTTCATTGCACAGCTGTTCCCGTTGCTTGCAGGGATTTTCTTCTGGCCGCGGGCAACCAAGGTCGGAGCGATTGCTGGGTTGTCGGCAGGGTTTGTGGTGACTGTGGTGTTTTCGTTCTTTATTGTGCACCCGTTCGGTATTCACGCAGGAATCTGGGGTCTTGCAATCAACGTCCTGTTCCTGGTAGTCGGTTCACTGTTGACTAAACCAGCGTCCGAGGCCACACTCAAGCGGTTTTATGACCTCAAGCCCGAATCCGGCAATCGACATGATGGAATTCGTAATCAGACTGTGACCAGGTAACTGGGATACAACTCACAGAAACGATGGCAATTCAGGTATGATTCTTCGCATATCGCAGAGCGTTTATGCATCTAAATGGTGCGTAAACGCGCATGCGATGGTGTTTGATCGTGGGCTGCTCATGCAATGACGTATGCGGTGTGGTGCCGAGTATCGACGCCGACAAAGACAATGACCGCCACTACGGCCAATGGGGGCCACAGGAGACGATCGTAGATGAACTCACTCGTCATCATGTTTATTGGCCTGGTAATGATCCTGGCCGGCTATTTTCTTTACTCCAAGTTCCTCGCCAAGAAGGTCTACCAGCTTGACGAGCACGCCATCACCCCCGCGCACGCGCAACGCGACGGCGTCGACTTCGTGCCCACCAACAAGTGGGTGCTGTGGGGACACCACTTCACCTCGGTAGCGGGTGCGGCGCCCATCACGGGTCCCGCGGTCGCCATGATCTGGGGCTGGCTGCCGGCATTCCTGTGGGTGACCATCGGTACGGTGTTCTTCGCCGGCATGCACGACTTCGGTGCGCTGTGGGCCTCGACCCGTAACAAGGGCCGCACGATCGGCGACCTGGCTAAGCGCTACATTGGTGGTCGGGGCTCGCTGCTCTTCACCGTCGTTATCTTCCTGCTCATCATCATCGTCAACGCGGTGTTTGCCTCGATCATCGCCGGCCTGCTCGTCAGCACACCGACCGCAGTCATCCCGACCTGGGGTGCGATCGCCATCGCGCTGTGCATCGGCCAGGCTATCTACCGCCTCAAGTGGAACCTGCCGATCGTCTCGATCGTCGGCGTCGTCGCTCTCTACGCGCTCATCATCCTGGGCGACATGTTCCCGATCGTCCTGCCCGAAACCGTCATGGGCATGTCCGCACAGGCGTTCTGGATCGTCGTCCTCTTCCTCTACGCGGGCGTCGCCTCGCTCATGCCGGTGTGGATGCTGCTCCAGCCGCGTGACTACATCAACGGCCTCCAGCTGTTCATCGGCCTGGGCATCCTCTATGCCGCAATCATCATCTCCGCGCCGACGGTCCTCCTCGACCCGGTGGCTTCGGAACTGCCCGCCGGCCAGGCACCCATCTGGCCGTTGCTCTTCGTGACCGTCGCCTGTGGCGCGATTTCCGGCTTCCATGGCGTGGTCGCCTCGGGCACCTCGTCCAAGCAGCTCGACAAGGAAACCGACGCCCGCTTCGTTGGCTACTTCGGTGCTGTGGGCGAAGGCCTGCTCGCACTCGGTACGATCATCGCCGTGTCCTCCGGCTTCAAGGCCATGGGTGACTTCCAGGAGGCCTACGCGAACGGCGGAATTGGCGCCTTCGTCGCCGGCGGTGGCAACATCCTCAACGAGGGACTCGGCATCCCGCCGAGCCTGTCCGCAACGGTCCTCGCGACAATGGCCATCCTCTTCGCCGCAACGACGATGGACACCGCCGTACGTCTGCACCGCCTCATCATCGCGGAAATCGGCGCGCAGATGGGCGTGAAGATCACCCCGGTCGTCGGCACGATCATCGCGCTCGCCCTGGGCCTCGGCCTGGCATTCGGTGCGGGTGAGGGCGGAGCCGGCGACGGTGGCATGATCCTGTGGCCGCTCTTCGGTACGACAAACCAGATCCTGGCGGTGCTCACGTTGTCCGTCTTGGGCGTCATGCTGTTGCGCAAACGTAGGCCGGTCCTGCCGATTCTCATCCCGCTCCTCTTCGTTTTCACCATGACGTTCTGGGCACTGGTGATCCAGCTTGGGCAGTTCTTCGCCGCGCAGAACTGGCTGCTGCTGGGCTTCGGCTCCGCGATCTTTGTGGCCGCGCTCTGGACCGTCATCGAATCGGTGTCGTCCATGGTTAAGGCTGGACGGAGCGATCCCGAACCCGAAGACGAGGATCCGGTCGAGCGGCGCACCGTCGCCGATTCCCCGCAGGAAACCGGCTCCAAG
>CABTZC010000118.1 GCA_902489185.1 uncultured Brevibacterium sp.
CGTAGTCCAGGCCCAGCTTGCTCAGACTCTCTTCCAAGGCAGCGCGTGCATCTGAGTGGCGGTTGTTCCACAACTTGGTGGTGACAAAGAGGTCTTCTCGGTCGATTCCGCTGTGGGCAATCGCTTTCCCCACGCCTTCTTCGTTCTTGTAGATTGCGGCGGTGTCGATGTGCCTGTAACCGGCCTCCAGTGCCGTGGTGACCGCTGGAACTACGTCGTCATTGGAAAGTTGCCATACGCCAAACCCCAACTGTGGGATGGTGCTGCCGTCATTGAGCGTCAGCTGTGGGACTGTCATGGTCGTTCCTTCCGCAGAGTAATCTTCGGACTTCCGTTTTATCACTCACCAGCGTTGTTTTCATGCATGCATATAACAGTCGACTCAGCGTTCGCAGATCTGCCTGTTAAGAATCTGCAAAAGTAAACGTTTTCGTCACTCAGAATTCACGCGACTCTGTCTTGAAGGTTAACCATCGCCGTCACGATGTGTACGTACTACGAAAGGTTTGTTATGTCTGCATCTCTTGACGAAAAGCCTGACACGTCAGCAACACCCAAGACATCCGGCTTCTTGGGACCAGACCGCTGGTGGCACATCGCATTCGGCGGGCTTATGGCAATCGCCCTAGTGTCATTCACCCTCTGGTCGTTTGGGTATGTCGACCCGAGCGCCAACCGCGTCCTGCTCATCACGACGATTGTTTTTGGCCTGTTCATGGCTTTCAACATCGGTGGTAACGATGTTGCCAACTCGTTTGGAACCAGCGTGGGTGCCGGAACGCTTTCCATGAAACAAGCACTCGTTGTCGCAGCGATCTTCGAAGTCAGCGGTGCTGTGCTGGCCGGCGGTGAAGTCACTGAAACCGTGCGTTCAGGGATCGTGGACCTGAACGCAATTGACCTCGCCCCCATGGACTTCGTGTTTATCATGATGTCAGCGCTACTCGGAGCGGCACTGTGGCTCCTCGTCGCAACCCGCATGGGCTGGCCGGTGTCCACCACTCACTCAATCGTGGGCGGTATCGTGGGTGCCTCTCTGACACTTGGAATCACCACGGGAACCGGTGGATGGTCCATGGTGCAGTGGTCAGAAATCGGCAAGATCGCCATGTCCTGGGTACTGTCCCCACTCCTGGGCGGGGTTGTCGCATGGTTCCTGTTTGGCCAGATCAAAAAGCACATTCTGGTATTCAACGAACGCATGGACGAAAAACTGCGCGAACTCAAACGCGAGCGCGCCGAACTGCGCACCACGCACAAGCAAGCGTTCGAACGCCTAGATGAACTGCAGCAGATCTCGTACACCAATGCCATGGCACGTGACGCTGAAGTGTACCTACGGGACAATTACGACCCTGAAGAGCTCGAGTCCGATTACTACCGCGACCTGCACCAGATTGAAGAACGGGCAAAAGAAATCAACGCGCACCGAGCACTCGAAGCGTGGGTTCCACTGTTGGCCGCGTTCGGTGCCGTTGTGATCGGCTCGATGATGTTGTTCAAGGGGCTGAAGAACCTGCACTTAGATTTGGGTTCGGTGGGTAACTTCCTAATTCTGGGCATGATCGCAGCATCCGTGTGGATGGCAGTGTTCATTTTCGCTCGCACGCTCAAGAAACAGGACTTGTCGCGTTCCACGTTCCTGTTGTTCAGTTGGATGCAGGTGTTCACGGCGTCCGCGTTCGCGTTCAGCCACGGATCCAATGACATCGCAAACGCGATTGGTCCGTTCGCCGCGATTCTGGACGTGCTCAAAACTAATAGCATCAACGACGAGGCCGGTGTGCCAGCTGCCGTCATGATCACCGCCGGAGTGGCGCTGATTGCGGGCCTGTGGTTCATTGGTCGTTTCGTCATCAAGACCGTGGGGTCAGGACTCACGGAAATGCACCCGGCTTCTGGTTTCACCGCTGAGCTCGCAGCCGCAGGTGTGGTCATGCTGGCCTCAGTGCTCGGTCTGCCGGTGTCCTCGACTCACATCCTCATTGGCGCGGTTCTGGGTGTGGGAATCGTGAACAAGGCCGCGAACTGGAACCTCATGAAGCCCATCGCACTCGCCTGGGTCATCACGGTGCCTGCTGCGGCTGCAATTGGTGCGGTTGGTGTCTTGGCTCTTCGGGCGATCTTCGGTTAACGCGCTCACTCACTGATCCAAAAACCACTACATGCGCGGGGGTAGCCAGGTGGCTATCCCCGCGCAAAGTGTGTGAGCAGATGAGCCGCAACGACCTCGGGCACTTCTTCCGGCAGCCAATGCGAGCGGCCGGTGAGTTCCACGAACTCATACGGCCCTTCCACATACTCCGCCGTCAGCTCGGCGGAACTGCGCGCAAACGCCGCGTCCTCACTCCCCCACACGTACAGCGTGGGGACCGTGATGGGCTGCGTGGGCATGTCCGTTCCCAACCCCAGCGCACGGTAATACTTGAGGCTAGCGGCTAACACCTCCGGGTCACTAAGGCGTTGCACGTACGCATCTTCGATGTGATGCGGAATCGCACCCTGGTACACGGCCCGAAGTTTCGCAGCGTTATCCCGTAACATGCTGGTGACAATCTGCTCTGGGTGGTGGCGGATCTTGCGCAGATATTCCATGCGTTCGTACTGGTCGGGGTCGCGCGCGATCATCTCGCCGTGTGCCCGCGTGTGTGCCGTGGCCAGGGATGTGAAGGTCTGGATCCGGTCCGTCATGCGGGGAACAGCCGCCCATCCCATCACGCCACCCCAGTCGTGGCCCACCAGGTGAAAGCGGTCAATGCCGGCGGTATCGGCAACGGCGCCGAGGTCGTCAACCAGTTTTGCGACCGTGTATTCTTCCAGCGCCTCGGGGCGCAAGCCCGGTGAGTATCCGCGCTGATCGTAGGCAAGGATGGGGTGGCCAGCTTTGAGGAGTGTGGTTGCGATGGGCTCCCAGCATGACGCGAATTCCGGCCAGCCGTGGACCAGGATCACCGGGGTTGAAGTGCCGAGGTCGCCGGCCGTGTAGCCGGTGAGTTCGCCTTCCGGGGTTGTGAAAGTGGTTGCGTGGCCACCCAGCCGTGCGGCCAGCTGGGCATACGGGTGAGCCTGACTGGTCATGTCTCCTCCTTGAGATCGTGACGTTTTCCAGCTAAACAAGTCCAAACAGGAGCGTAAACCCGAGAACAACCGCCAGGCTGATAATCGGAATTACAACTGAAACCACACCTACGTCGGCGTAGGACTGCCGGTGCGTCAGACCGCAGATCGTGAGTAATGTGATGACAGCACCGTTGTGCGGAAGCGAGTCCATACCACCTGAAGCAATAGCTGCAACACGGTGCATGATTTCAGGCGAAATACCTGCCTGTTGGGCAAGCGCCAAATAATCCGCCCCCAAGGTTTCTAGCCCAATGCTCATACCACCCGAGGCTGACCCCGTAATACCGGCCAACACGTTGATGGCAACAGCCAGCGAAATGAGCGGGTTGCCCGGGATGCTCAAAACAGCGTCGCGCACAATTGAAAACGCTGGGACGCTCGCGATGATCGCACCGAATCCCACCTCGGACGCGGTGTTGAAAATGGGAAGCATGGACCCCGTCGCACCCTGATTAAGCGACTCCTTAGCGTCTTTCATGTGGCGCCAACCTACAGCCAGGGTGAACAGACAAGCGAAGAACAACGCGATCACAATGGCCCAGATACCGCCCACTTTGGAAATATCGGTTTTGCCGTAGGTTTCTTCTTGCAGGTACGCAAAGTCCATCGCGGGAAAGACCCAGGTGACCAGCGAAAAGTTCGTCACAATCACGATCAGGATGGGCACCAGACCAAGCATTGCGTTCGGGGTTTTTTGAGTTACCGCCGAGGTGGTCGCGCCAGATGAGGAACCTGTGTCGCCGTTGTTTTGCTCGTCTTGGTCCGTCTCACCAAAACCGGGGCGAGTGTTTGAGTCTTGGTAACCTTCACCGGCGGCCATGAGCTTCTTCGCACGCCAGCCGAGCCACACAGAAGCCAGAGCGAACATGAGGAGCCCACACACGATACCGAAAACGGGTGCGGCGAACGCGTTGGTTCCAAAGAAGGGGCCAGGGATCGCGTTCTGAATGGCGGGGGTTCCCGGCAGAGCTGTCATTGTGAACGTCCCGGCGCCAGCCAACATCGAGGCCGCAACCAGACGCTTAGGAATGTCGGCTGCACGGAACATCTGGTTTGCGATTGGGAACAGAGCAAACGACACCACGAACACCGAGACACCACCGTAGGTCAGAATCGCGCCGGAAAGAATCGTGGCCAAAATGGCGCGCTTCGCCCCAATAGTGTTCACGATCCACAGTGCAATCGCCTTCGCAAAGCCGGTGTCCGACATGAGCTTGCCGAAGACCGCTCCCAACGCGAACACGGGAAAGTACGTGATGATGTATTTTCCAACCGCGGGCATGAAGATCTGCGTGTACGTGGCCACGAGAGGCAAACCGGCAAAAGCAACGGCAACCAGTGCTGTAATGGGTGCTAAATACAGAACACTGAAGCCTCGATAGGCGAGGAAAATGAGCAGTCCGAGTGCCAGCAGAACACCGATCAATCCGAGCATGGGGCCTCCCGAGGGGGTCGAATGCAATTTTCGGTAGCTTATGTAGCTCTGGCCGCGCAAAGAAGAACCGCCCATCCTGTGAGATAGATCACAGGATGGGCGGTTTTCAACCGAGCGGGGTTCTACTTCTTGCGCTCGAACCCACTGCGAGTTCGACTGATTCGGTAGTCGATCCGTTCATCAATACGTGCATCGACCGGGCGACCGAACTTCTCGTCGAAGTCATCCACCAGCGATTCACTAATGCTGCGGTAAACATCACGTAGACGTTCACGCTCAATTGCCGACACATCAGCCTTGAAGCTCCGCAACGTTGCAACGCACATGAACAGCAACACAATGCTAAACGGAAGAGCCGTAGCAAGCGCGGCCGCCTGCAGGGACGCCAAGCCACCAGCCAGCAAGAGCCCGATCGCGAGGGCACCTTCCAGCACCGCGAACAGGACACGCGACCACACCGGCGGGTTGGGGTGGCCACCCGAGGCAAGCATGTCCACAACCAACGAACCGGAGTCGGAGGACGTGATGAAGAAAATCGCCACCAGGATTATCGCGATCACTGACAGGATCGAGCCCATTGGCAGGCCAGACAGGACGTCGAACAGGGCCGCTTCGGCGACGACCTCGCCAGCCTCATTCACCAGGTCACCTTCACCAAAGAACTGGCGGTAGATACCTGCGCCACCCATGACGGAGAACCAGAAGAACCCAACGATCGACGGAACCAGCAAAACACCGGCGATGAACTGACGGACGGTACGACCTCGGGAAATACGGGCAATGAAAACCCCCACGAATGGTGCCCAAGAGATCCACCAGCCCCAGTAGAAGATGGTCCACGAGGAGTTCCATGTAGCACCGTCTTCACCGGTGTATGCGCCCACGTCAAAGGTCATGTTGAGCACATTGGCCAAGTACACGCCAATAGATTCGATGAAGTTTTGGAACAGGAACAGGGTTGGACCCACCAGCAGCACGCTGATGAGCAGAATTCCAGCGAGCGACAGGTTAATGTTCGACAACCAGCGAATACCGGCCCCCAGACCACTGACAACAGACATGGTGGCCAGGAACGTGATGACGACAATCAGGATGACCAAGAGGCGGTTATCTGCTTGGCCAACAATCCCCAGCTCTGCCAGACCAGTTGCGATCTGCTGAACACCCAGCCCCAGCGAGGTGGCAATACCAAAGATGGTTCCGAATACCGCAAGGTTGTCAATGACGTCACCCATCCACCCTTTAACACGCTCACCCAGGAGGGGTTCCAGGGCCCAGCGGATTGAGACGGGGCGGCCACGGCGGTGCACTGCGTATGCGAGCGCTAGACCAATCACGGCGTAGATTGCCCACGGGTGAAGTCCCCAGTGCACGAAGGTCTGCGCCATCGCGAGCTGGCCGCGCGTAGCCTGATCTTCTGGCCAACCTGGCTTGGGGTCCACGGTTGCGTAGATGAGCGGTTCGCCCACACCGTAAAACACCAGGCCGATTCCCATACCGGCCGCGAACAGCATGGCAAACCACGACAAGAGACCAAACTCCGGTTTGTCGTCTTCTTGGCCAAGTTTGATGGAACCGTACTTGGAGAACGCGATAACGAGAGCAAAGGCAATGAATGCGGCAATGACGAGCATGTACCACCAGCCCAGCGTGCCCACGATCCACCCCTGCATGGCCAACAGTGCGTCACCTGTGGCTTCAGGTGCTGCGATTGCGATGATGGCCACCGCAAGGACCACGATGAGCGAAGGCCAAAAGACAAATGGCGTCACTCCGCCTTTCGAGATCTGCACACCCTGACGCTTAAGTTTTTCGGTAATGACTTCATCGGAGTCACTATCCTGAACTCTGTTCTTAACTTGATGCTCAATTTCGTGTTCTTCACCGAGTGCTGAAGACATAAACTCTTCCCAGTTTGGAGTCACAAATAACCCATCGAGTCTAACGAAACCTTGGGAATACGCTAAGGACTGGGGCTGGTTCTCTGTTCCATAGAGGTTCTATAGATCGGCGCAAAGGGGGATGCGAAGAACCGTTTACCCACCACCCCTCGAACAGGGTTGGTGGGTAAACGCCCTTTTTGTTCGTTTTGTTCACATTTTCGGCCCAAAATTGCTTAGTTACCCACCACCCCTAGGCGCAAACCTCTCACTTGTGGTGGGTAACTGGGTTGTGGGCAAAAAGGGAACGATGACCCGACACACCAACGCCCCTGAACACAAAAAGTCTCGGGACATCGAGTGAACGATGTCCCGAGACTTCA
>CABTZC010000119.1 GCA_902489185.1 uncultured Brevibacterium sp.
ACCCCTCTACTCTTCACTGAACTTGCCCACGGTGCGCGTGAAGTCACTTCCCAACGACGCACTCGAGGCGATCGTGGGGCTCCAGCGGAGCCTGCACGACATGACGAAGAAACGGGCCGCCACGCCTGAAGAGGCGCGTCGCACCAACCGGCTGTTGCGCGAAAAAATGCGCTCGCGTGGCAACTACTTTGGAGAGCTGGAAGAACGGGCGCGGCAAGTGTTGGCCCACATCGACTATCACGGCGGTCCTTTGAGCCGCCGGGACGCAGCTCATATTGCTGAGCGGCTGGGCTTCAGCCTGCACTATGTATCGGATTTACCCAGGTCAGTGCGATCACTGTCGGACACACTTAATAAGCGGTTGTACATGTCGAATGACGATGCCGCAGGGACCGATCCTCGGTCTAATTTGCTGACGGCGTTGGCCTCGGCGATCTTGGAGCAAAAACCGCCTTCTGACTATCAAGACTTCCTCACCCAGCGCGTGGAGGCCAATTATGTCGCAGCAGCGCTTCTGATCCCAGAAAAGTCAGCCGTGCCATTCCTGCAAACGGCGAAGAAAAATCGCCGGATTTCTATTGAGGAGCTTCGTGACTACTTTGGGGTGAGCTATGAAACGGCTGCGCACCGGTTCACCAACCTGGCCACTGAGCACTTGGATTTGCCCGTCCACTTCATGAAGGTACACATCGACGGAACGGTTCATAAGGCGTATTCCAACGACGGCTTGCCGTTCCCCACGGACCCGCTTGGCGCAGTTGAGGGGCAGTATGCGTGTAAGCGGTTCAGCTCGCGCACGGTGTTTACTGTTGCAGACAGGTTCAGCCCGTATTTTCAGTACACCGATACGCCGGATGGCACCTTCTGGTGCACCGCACGCGTCATGCCGGGTGCCGGCGATTTCGCGATTAGCGTGGGGGTTCCTTTTGCACACGTCAAGTGGTTTGAAGGACGCGACACAGATGTTCGCTCGAAGTCGTGGTGCCCGGACCCCAGTTGCTGCCGGAAGCCACCTGAGTGGTTAGAAGAAAAGTGGGCCGATGCGTCATGGCCGTCGGCTCGTACCCACTCGTCGCTTTTGGCGGCTGTACCACCCGGAGTGTTTCCCGGAGTTGATTCGACCGAGGTGTTTGAGTTTCTCGAAAGGCACTCGCAGACCTGATACCGCAGAAGGTCGTGGCATTTGTCTAGCGGTGCGACTGCAGCAAACAAAAACCATTCACAATTGATTGTTTTGTTGGTAATGTGAGCGTCACAGTAACGACTCTGTGAGCTGAGGTATGCAGTGAAGCAATCTCCACACGTTCCATCCGGACGCGAATCGCTAGCGGGAAAACGGATCTTGATGTCCGGCGGTAGCCGAGGAATCGGCCTCGCAATCGCCAAACGAGCCGCCCAAGACGGCGCTCAGGTTTCTCTACTCGCCAAAACAGACACCCCGGACCCCAGGATTCCCGGCACGATCCACACCGCTGCCCAGGAAATCGAAGAAGCTGGTGGCACCGCGCATCCTTATGTGGGAGATGTGCGCGATATTGAACGGGTGCAAGATGTCGTCAAAGACTGCGCAGAAGCAATGGGCGGAATCGACATCGTGGTCAACAATGCTTCGGCTATTGACCTGCGGGGGTTCGCTGAGGTACCCAATAAACGTTGGGCGTTGATGAAAGACATCAACATTGGCGGAACTCTCAATCTGATCTCCTCAGCTCTACCTACCCTGTTGGAGTCCTCCAGTCCGCGGGTGCTGACCCTGTCGCCACCCATCAACTTAAATCCCACGTGGCTAGGCGCCCACGCACCGTACACAGTGAGCAAGTACGGGATGAGCGTTTTGGCCCTAGGACTTGCGGAAGAGCAGCGCGCCAACCCAGACTTCTCATCCTTTTGCTTGTGGCCGCGCACGCTCATCGCGACAGCGGCTGTTGCGAACATCGTCGGTGGTGAAGAGGGAATGCGCGCAGCCCGTCTTCCCCACATCATGGCCGACGCCGCATACTCCCTCTTGACCCGCCCTGCTGCAGACACCTCGGGCCGGGCCTTTATTGACGAAGAAGTGCTCCGTGAAGATGGGGTCACCGATTTGAGTGAGTATGCCGCAGTTCCGGGCACTCCCGATGACCAACTTGAGACGGACCTTTTCCTGGACTGACGTCAGACTGAGCTGACGAAGGAGAGCCACAATGACAAACAACAGTGCACTCATCCGCGAACTGCTCAGCGTTCTGCAGGACGAACGACAGACTGTTTTAGATGTGCTAGCTACCTCCCCCACCACGTTGTGGACCGCGCCAACCCCAGCTGAGGGGTGGGACGTGCGCGATCAGATCATTCATTTGGCGCACTTCGATTTCATGGCGGGGTTGGCGCTGAGCGATCCGCAGAGCTTTATCGCTTCCGTTAAGAAGATCACGGATTTAGACGCGTATGTCGATTTAATCGGGCCTGCAAATGCGTCGCGGTCCAATGCGAACATCTTGCAGTGGTGGAAGGACCAGGCTGATTTCCTGGCGCGCTCCGCAGTGCCGTGCGTGGAGGGTGCAACGGAGGAGTCACCGCGTGCCCCCTGGTTCGGTGTGAGCATGAGTCCAGCGTCGATGATCACGGCGCGGATCATGGAAACCTGGGCTCACTCTCAAGACGTGCTCGACACCGGTGGGGTCAAACGTGCGCCTTCTGTTGCGCTCGACCACATCGCGTATTTGGGAGTGCGCGCGCTTCCCCATTCGTTTGTCACGCATGGAGAAGAAGTGCCAACTGTGCCCGTGCGGGTGGAGTTGATTGGTTTTGATGGGAAGTCTTTGGAGTTCGGCCCTGAGGATGCCGAGGACGTTGTGAGTGGGTCTGTTGAAGACTTTGCGCTGGTCGTGACTCAACGACGGCATGTCGCTGACACCGGAATCAGCACGCGTGGTCCTGTAGCCGAAAAATGGATGCGCATTGCACAAGCGTTTGCAGGAGCGCCGGGTGCGGGGCGGGCAGCAGGGCAGTTCGTTTAGACCCAATCGGCTCAACAGTGCGGCCACCTGAGCGGCGACACGATGATGTGGAGGACACAGTGACAGCATGGAATGACCCCGATCTCGATGCGCTGAGCGAAACCACTCGCCGTTTCGCTCAGCAGCACATACTTCCTTACCAGAATGAGTGGGAGTCCAGTGGACAGGTTCCGCGTGAGCTCAGCGCCGAGGCGGGAAAGCTGGGTCTGTTGGGAGCAGGATTTCCAGAAAGTGCTGGTGGTGGTGGCGGTGGTGCACGAGCGGCGACCGCTGTTTCAGAAGCCCTCCACGAAGTAGGGGCCGGTGGCGGTGTGGTCTCGGCCTTGTTTACGACAGGAATTTCACTGCCACATATCATTGCAGCTGGACACCCAGACCAGATCACAAAGTGGGTTAAGCCCGCTCTGCGTGGCGAAATGATCGGTTCCTTGGGAATTACCGAACCCAGCGGTGGCTCCGATGTTGGCAGACTGCGCACATCAGCTGTTCGTGATGGCGACGAATGGGTCATTAACGGCGAAAAGACATTTATCACTTCCGGCGCCCGGGCTGATTTTGTGGTCACGGCGGTGCGCACTGGGGTCGCAGGTTCACAGGGCATTTCACTTATCGTCGTCCCAACTGACACCCCTGGTTTCACTGTTGCCAAAACACTGGACAAGCTCGGCTGGCGGTCATCGGACACTGCTGAGCTCGTCTACCAGGATGTGCGAGTGCCCGTCGAAAACCTTGTAGGCGAAGAGAATAAAGGTTTCCAGCTGATCTCGCATGCATTCGTTACCGAACGGCTGACGCTGGCTTCGCAGGCGTATGCGACAGCACAGCGTTGCCTAGATCTGGCGATCCAGTGGACACGCGACCGTGAAACGTTCGGCCAACCACTCATCACACGACAAGCAGTGCAGAACACGCTCAGTCAAATGGCTCAGAAAATTGACGTGGCTCGCGTTTATACACGGGACCTCGCTACGCGGTGGGATCGTGCCACACAAGATGCGTCGGACAACACGCCCGGTCCCTTCGGTTCTCTCGACATCGTGGCTCACGCGTGCTTCGCGAAAAATCAAGCAGTGGAAGGTGCCGAATGGGTTGTCTATCAAGCACAGCAACTGTTTGGCGGACTGGGGTATATGACCGAAGCCGAAGTGGAAAAACACTATAGGGACATTCGAATCCTCGCAATAGGCGGGGGCACGACTGAAATTCTCACGACGCTGGCCGCCAAGAAATTGGGCATGGTCGGTTGATCGTTCGGAGTCAATGAAGACTCTGACATCAGTAGAACCGATTCAGTAGAACCAAGGAGAACTATGAAAATCACAATCGGGTCATGGGTTTCGGGAAACGCAGTTCGTCACCCCGACAACGTTGCACTCATCGACGCAGAAACTGGACAGTCTTTGACCTATCGCACCCTCAATGAGCGCACCGACCAGCTGGCGAGTTCACTGTCCAACGCGGGTGTGAGCCAAGGTGACAGAGTGGCACTGGTGACGCTCAACAGCACCGACATGTTAGAGGTCATCATTGCGGTGTCGAAGCTCGGAGCAATCAGTGTGCCCATCAACTTCCGACTCACCTCACGCGAGATTCGTTTCATTCTCGAAGACTCCGGAGCGGTTCTGTGCTTTGCAAGCGACGTGTTTATGCCGACAGTCGCCCCAGCAGCAGAAGGCCTCGACATCAAACAGGTTGTTAGCGTGCCCTCGAAGATGTCACAGCAACCACGCGAGGCTTCGACCTATGACGAGTTCCTCGCAAGCGGAGGCGACAGAGTGCAAAGCCCTCCCGCCGAGTGGAATGAACTCGCGATGCTCATGTACACCTCGGGCACAACGGGCAACCCCAAGGGCGCGATGCTCACAAATGGCAACCTGTTCGCTAACTCCATTCAGTCTGCTGAGAGGACCCTGGGCGTACGGATGGACGACATTAACCTGTCAGTGGCACCCTTGTTCCACATTGGAGCACTAGGCATTCACACGCTCCCCCTGTTGTATTGGGCCGGTTGTACCGTTATTGCTGAAGCGTTTGATCCTGAGACGTGGGCAGCTCAGGTTGAGAAATACAGAGCAACTAAAACGTTCTTAGTACCAACCATGTGGCACACTGTCGTCGCATCAGGCGCTTTGGACAAACATGACATGTCGAGTCTCAATATTGGGTTTTCCGGCGGGGCACCTTGCCCAGTCGCTCTGATTGAAAAACTGATAGAGCATGACATTCCGATCATCGAAGGGTTCGGTATGACCGAAACCTCGCCAGTCGTCTCTTTCAACGACGCGAAGACTGCAATCACAAAGGCCGGCACGATCGGCCGACCTGTTATGCACGTCGAAATGCGCGTTGTTGATTCATCCCGAAACGACGTTCCGGTTGGCGAGGTTGGAGAACTTGCGCTCTCAGGCCCGTCCATCATCAGCGCATATTGGAATCGCCCAGACACAAACGCCACGTCCTTTGAGGACGGCTGGTTCTTCACCGGCGATATGGCCAAGGTGGATGAAGACGGCTACTGGTACATCGTCGACCGGAAGAAGGATATGCTCATCACCGGCGGCGAAAATGTGTACCCGGTCGAGGTTGAACAGATGCTGTACCGGCATGATGCAGTCGCCGAGGTGGCAGTGGTTGGTACCGCTGACGAAACTTGGGGCGAAGTCGTCACCGCTTACATTGTTCTGGCAGGCGGCCACACACCATCAGACGAGCTCACGGCTCGCATTGAGGAGTTTTCGCGCGAACATCTTGCGAGTTACAAGATTCCGCGCCGAATCCGTTTCGTTGCTGAACTCCCAAAGACCGCCACTGGGAAAATCCGAAAGACGGTGCTGCGCTCGGAGGGTTTCGCTTAGTACGTTTCGACTGATCACATCATGTAACCGACCAGCAACAGAGGTGTCTGGGCCAGCACTCGAAACAGTTCAAGGCTTTTTGGTTTATTACTACCGTCGTAAGTAAGACATTAGAAGCCAAGCGAAACGGAGCGCTGACATGATGAACAAGCTACACATACGTTCGACCATTGTTGCGGTTGCAGTTGCCGTCTCACTTTCAGTCACCGGTTGTGGTCTTTTAAGTGACCAGACTCAGACGCGGGAAGGTCAGGGCACCGAACAGCAACCCCAGGGCGAAGATACCGCGCCTGACCAGGGCACCGCACCTGATCAAGGTTCGGCGCCCGATCAAGGCTCAGCGCCAGATCAGGGAACAGTGCCTCAGGGCAACAACGGAACCGATCAGAGCAACACCGGCTCCAGCGACAGTGGCACCAGTAACCAGGGAAGAGGATCTTCCGGAAGCAGCTCGTCTGGCAGCAGCTCATCGGATGGCAGTTCGTCAGGCACTGGTACAAGCAACAGCCAAGACACCTCGAACAAGGCCTCAGATACTCGCGTCAAGGTCGATAAAGACGGTACCGGTGTCATTCCTAAAGCCGCAATTGAAGCTGACATCTACGACCTTATGAAGAACAAGTACAACATGAAGCAGCTAACAGCGGTGAAGTGTCGAGATGACGTGAAAGTTTACAAGGGCCGGGGTTCGCAGAACTGTGAGCTTGAAACACCAGACCGTCCATACTTTGGCACCGTCATTGTTAAAGGATTTAAGGACGGCATGATCCAGTATCAGATCAAGTTCCCAAGCCTGCCCGATAACGTCAAGGTGAACTAAGTTTGGGTGAATGTGTTAAGGGCCTGACCGGTGTTGGTCAGGCCCTTAGAAGTTTGGTTTTGCGGCGGTGTCTTACTCTCCCACACACTCTCGTGTGCAGTACCATCAGCGCT
>CABTZC010000120.1 GCA_902489185.1 uncultured Brevibacterium sp.
CAACGGTTTTCAAGACCGTCACATTCGGCCGCTCTGTCAACTCACCTAAGCGCCACAGGTGTGCGACGCAAAAAACGATTATTCCATACTTCGCACGAGGGCTACAATCTCGCACGCTAGGCGCCTCCTGAATGCTGTGTCAAAAATCGTCTCCTACACATCAACACCGCCGTTTTACCGGTATCGTCATAGGTGTCAATCGATGAAAGGGTCACGATGAGCGGACAGCCCCATGAAACAGGCCGCAACCGCTGGCACCCCTCCTCGATTTATCGCGTGCCGGTCGACCACAAAGTTACCCTTTTTGACATCACCAACGTGATACCAGTCATAGCTGAACTGGGTTTCACTGCTATCCGGCTCAGCCCCATCACCGCGTCTAGTACTGCCAACGAAACCGGTGCCCCCACGGACCCCAACGCTATTGACCCCCACCTCGGCGGACTTGAAGGCCTACACGCCCTATCCACAGCCGCCCACAACGCGAATATGGGCGTCATCGTCGACTTTGTGCCGGGCGCACTCCACGTGGCTCACCCCAGCGCGAACCCCTACTGGTGGGACGTGTTACTCCACGGCCAGGACTCCCAATACGCCGACTGGTTCGACATCCAGTGGACGCAAAGCAAGGTCACGGTGGTGGTCGACCGACCCACCAGCACGGCGACCTTGACCACCACCCCCGCGACAAACGAACCGGCACTCAAGATCGGTTCCTCGATCTATCCAGTCAGCCCGGCTACTCTGCAGTCACACAACCCACACGACCCACAGACCATCCTGGCCGCCCAAAACTACACCTGCATTGAACACCACGACGCCACGCGTACCCTCAACTACCGACGCGTCAACGCTGATTCACACGCGGCTACGATCCGTGTGAACGACCCGCACGTTTTCGCAGAAACGCACCGTGAACTCGCGCGCTGGTTCCACACTGGTCTCATCGACGGAGTGAGCGTTCGCCACATCGACTCAATCGCCAACCCCCAGGCTTATCTCGAACAGCTCCACGACCTGACGGGCGGCTACATCATCACGGAGAAGCGGTTCACCCTCAACCCTGAAGGGAAGCGTGAAGTGACGCCCCCATCGTGGCCTGGCTCCGCGTCCACCACGTACCCGCTCATCACAGCAATTGACGGCGCACTCACACACCCCATCGGCTTCTACGAACTCGAATCGTTCCGGCAACACCTGGCCGCCGGCCTGGATCCTCGTGACCGTAGCGAAATCTCCGTTGTCGCCAAGCAGCTCCGCTTCAACCCCACCGCAGTGAGCGGGCTCCTCACTCAAGAAGAAGTGCAGTCCAAAGAAGAAGTGACGAACACGCGCATGCACAACGAAATGGTGGACTTGGCCATCACCGCCAAGAACGCGTGGGCTGACTTGGATGAGAATGTTCGTGCCGGCATCCACTCTGACCCCACCGCGCAGGTGGATGTGGATACGCTGGCTCATATTTTGGGAATCGTTGTGGCGTCCGTGTCGGTAGCGCGCCCTGAGCTCGGTTTGGATAATGAGGCCGAGGTCGTTCGGGCTGGGTTCTTGTCAGCACTTTCGGAGTCGAATCCGGACGATTTTCTTGGCCCCAACAGTACGGGTGAAGTCCCGGTCATGACTGCGGGTTCAATGGTGGTTCCCCGGGCGTTGGCTAAAGTGCGTTCGACGGTAGCTTCGGCTACGGCTTCGGACCGTCTGCTGGCGTATGTTGGTTTGCTTCTCACTACCCCGTCATGCCCGGTGAGTACGCGGTTTTCCCAGACCACAAGCGACGTGTTCAACCTGGGCGTGACGGCACGTGCACACTACCGTTATTGCGCGCTCGCCGCTCTGAACGAAGTGGGTGGGCTCCCGTGTGAACCCGGCCACCCGGACCGCATTATGGACGAATTTAAGCTCCAAACTGGGGCCACCTCGGCGCCGGTCATTAACGGGCTCACCAGCCCGGTAACCAAATATTCACGCGCTGAACGTTGCCGGATCCTCGCACTGTCCGAGATCCCCCACAAGTTCATGGAGTTTGTTGCGGACATGCGGGATCTCGCGCCCTTGGATTATGCGAACACGCAGTCTCGCGGCTCACACAGCGCACATTCCCCAGACACCAGCTTCGACATCCTGCTGTGGCAGTCAGTTGTGGGCGCATGGGACCCGAGCCTGAACGTCGAGCAGCTGGTGAATCGGGCGGTTCGCGCCGCCAGACGTCGCCGCGAATCGGATGATCGTTTTGTTGAGTCGGTGCGTAACGCTGTCCACCTGGCGCTTACCACTCCCGAGGTGACCGCGACGATCGACCTCATGGCCGCGACGGTACGTCAAGCGGGCAACCGGAACAGCCAAGTGGCGCGCGCGTTACAACTGTTCTCCCCTGGGATCCCTGAAGTGTTCGACCCGCTTTTCGTGAATCCTCACGAACGGCTGACAAGCAACAGCCCAAGCGACAGGCTGCTTCAAGAAGGCTTGGCCGTTCGCGCACGCCATCCTCATATTTTTGTGTCCCCGGCTCTGCCCAGTCGCGTTGCGCTCACAGGTGAGCGCACTGAACATGCGTTTGGTTTGGCGTACTTTGGCGACACGTTGTTCCCCGAGGTTGTCGTTGTGGTTGAGCGCCTGCCCATCACTTTGCGGGCCACCGGAGGCTGGGGTGACACGCGCTTCCACATTCCCACCTCGGTCAATGACGAAGACCAACCCCTGCAGTCCGCTTCCACACTGCAAACCGTGGCCTTGCCTGTCATTCGCGAAGAGGTGGAGCCCACGTGGCGTGATGTGCTTTCTGGCCGTACGTGGACGGGCGTAGATTTTTCTGTCGCCGAGGTGCTTGGTGCGAACCCGGTTGCTCTCCTTGAGCGGGTACGCGAATAAGCCCGCGCGACTGTTTGGCTGAGCGCAGGTTTAGCGCAGGGTACGAGCCGACTTAGGAGCGAACGGCGGCTCGACTTCTTCGTCGGTGTCGTCCGTGGCATCATCAGCCTGTTCGTCGGCTGAGCCGTCTTCACGTTCTGGCACGTTGTCTGGCGTGTTATCTGCCACGTCATCTGCCGAGTCGCTTTCGCGTTCTGTCGCGTCTTCTACGATCTCAGCGTCTTGCACCTTCACTGCAGTATTGCTGACAACGGATGTTTCAATCCCGCTTCCGGCTTTCTTCGACACTTGTGAGGCTTCGACAAGCCTGTCGTTCTCCTGCCGGGCCTTTGCCGCAGCTGCCCGTGCGTGCGCAACTTTTTCTTCTTGCGCTTTACGGTGTTCGGCCAAGCGTTCTTCAATCCCTGCGCGCGTGGCGTCGGTGGACGTGCGAGGGTTCAGACGCGCAGGTTCGGATGCCATGTCAGTGTCAGTGGTCAAGAGTCGCCTAAGCTCCGACAGTGGCACGATCAGCCATGTAGGCCGGTTGCGCAGTTCGCTCACCACTTCGACCAACAAACGGTCGATGAGCATGGCCCGCAGCACCGGGTCCTTCATGCTGAAATCGGCGCCGCCAACATGCGAGTATCCAGCCAGAAGCGCCTTTTGTGATTCGTGAGACCATCGAGTCTCGGGCGCCCCGTCGACCTGAGCAATCAGGTCGTCGTCTACCAGTCCGGTCGCACCCAGAGTGCTGGGCGTGGCCTTGGGGTCAAGAGCCCCCGTGCGAGCCAGGAACGCGTACCCGGCTGCGTAGTCCAAGCTTCGCAGCAGTGCCACCAGATCGAACGCTGGCGGACGCAGCTCCGAGGCCTCCGAAAAATTCGTAACCGTGTAACCGTGGACCGGTGCCTTGACCACATGGTTAAGGGTGAGCTCGCCGTGAATCCGCTGCAGGTTGCCGACCGATCGCATGTCCGCAAGCGCCCGTTTGTGCGCCCGCAGTTGCTTCTCCAGTGGCTTAAGCGCCAGTGTGGCGCGGGCCAGCGCCCAGTCCACCCGGTCCGTCCACTTCTTGATCCAGTCCGCAGTAGGCTTACCGGTGCCTTCCGCTTTGCCAAGTTCACGACCCAGGTCGACATGCAAACTCGCCACCCGGCCACCAAGATCGTGCGCGTGGCGCGCGTAACCGGCTGTCTCCTCGACGTTCCGGGCCGCCCCAACGGCTTCGTTCCATGCGCTCGTTGCGCTTGCTTCAGAGCGGGTCAACATTGCCACGGGAGCCGTGTGCGTGCGCAGATCGGTTCCGTCGAACCACCGCGACGCCATCCAACCCAAAACGGGCGCAACGGCTTGTGATTCGGCGATCGTGAGCATGATGGGCAAACGCACGGATTCGGGCACGTCGCTGATGTCGAGCGCCCTGAAGAAGGTCAGGACGCTGGGGAAAGCGTGGTCGTCGATGAGAACCGCGGTTTCGCCCTTGCGGGAATTGTCAAACTTCAGCTGTGTGGTGGTAGCCCGGTGCCACAGCACTGACATGTTCGTCAGGTCGTTAAAGTCCCGGCCACCACGGCCCACACGTAGCGCGGTCAGTTGCGAGTGGTCGGAATTCTCAAACTGGCTGTCAAAAGCCTCGCTGACACTCACCGGCTCCGCACTCACGCCGGCGTCTGCGCGCATCCCGGCGGCCGCCTCGGCCATGGGGTCCTTGCGTTCTTCGCCATCCTCAGAAGGCGTCCCGAGGTCGTCGAAAGCGGCCTCGCGCCCCAACGCGAAGCTGGCGTCGCCCGTTGCCATTGCGGTGGCGGCAAACAAGACAAACAGGGGGTCAGCGACCGCATCGTACACATAGCACGGCCCCAGCATGAAGTCATCAATCTGCCCAATGAGGTGTTCGCGCAACGGTTCATCCTCGCGCGTGCGCAGGGTCAGTGGAACGCTGATGCGGCGCGTGTTGTCGCCATTGCCAATACCCACAACCGCTATCCAGCCCTGGACGGTCAGAGTTTCATCGCCCGGCAGCGGGAAGTCCAGCTCAAAGACCTGGGTGTCGGACATGGGGACGACGTCCGGGGTGCCGGCCAGCTCAAAAGACGTGACTGGAAACCAGGTCTGGCGTGGCAACCATTGCGCAAGCAGACCTTCGAGTTCACTGCTCATCGCCATGAGCGAACCCACTTCCTTGATAACGAACGATGACGGTCACGTCACCACTTTATCTGCCCTGGTATTCGATTAGACGAACATCCTGAACAGCGGCGAGTCCTGGGATACGCGTTCGATTTCCAGCGGGGAGGCATCCATACGTTCCAACAGACCGGGCAGGTCTTCCGCACGGCCCAGTGTGATGCCCACGAATGCGGGCCCAATTTCGCGGTCGGATCGTTTGACGTACTCAAACATGGAAATGTCGTCGTCTGGGCCCAGCACGTTGTCCAGAAAGCGTCGCAACGCACCAGGCTCCTGCGGGAAGTTCACGATGAAGTAGTGCTGTAGCCCTTCCCACACAAGGGCGCGCTCCAGCACTTCTGAGTAGCGTGAAAGGTCGTTGTTACCGCCACTGATGACGCACACGACAGTTGATCCGGCTTCAATGGGCACCGGCACTTCAGCATCAGCGGCCCCCACGGAGGCCGGTGAGATGGCCCCGGCGGGTTCAGCGATGATTCCGTCGACCTGGTACAGGTCCACCATTTCTTTTGCCACGCGGCCTTCTTCCACGGTGGTGATAGGCAGGCCGAGGTCGCGGACCATCGCGTATGTCAGGTCACCGGCCCGGCGTACCGCGGCACCGTCGGCAAACGAGTCCACAGTGTCCAGTTGCACGGGCGCCCCGGTTGCGAGCGCTGCTGTCATGCACGCTGCTCCTGCTGGTTCAACACCAATAACGCGGGTGTTTGGTGTGCGGTGGTGGCAGTATTCGGCCATTCCGGCTAGCAGGCCGCCTCCGCCCACAGGGACCACTATTGTGTCCGGGTCAAAGCCCAGCTGGTCGGTGATTTCGGCAGAGATGGTGCCTTGGCCGGCGATTGTGCGGGGGTCGTCGAATGCGGATACGAGAAGCGCCCCCGAGGTGGCGGCATGTTTTTTGGCAAGTTCTGAGGCGTCGTCGTACGTGGAACCGGCAACCGTGATGGTGATCCGGTCGCCTCCAAAGTGACGGATCCGGTCGATCTTCTGCCTAGGCGTGGTCTTGGGGACGAAGATGCGCCCTTCGACGCCGAGCGTGTTGCAGGCGCGGGCGAACCCTTGCGCGTGGTTTCCTGCAGATGCGCAGACAACGCCGTGTTCTCGCTCTTTCGCGTCGAGTTGCAGGAGGAAGTTGAACGCGCCTCGGATCTTGTAAGAACGCACCGGTTGCAGGTCTTCGCGTTTGAGGTACACGGTGGCGCCGGTGAGTTCGGAGAGCCGTTCGGAAATGTGCAACGGGGAGGTGATGACGCAGTCAGCGATTCGCTTGGCGGCGTCTTCGATGTCAGACACGGTTGGCGGAGTTGTCGTTTTCTGTCCCTCTACTAGCACCCCTCCATTGTGCATGAAATCGGCGCGTTAGCCGGTAACGTCCGCCAATCGTACAGGTAGGGTGGTTCGTATGCGCTCGATTACAGCTCCTCAGCCGGGCGGTCCTGACGCCCTGAAACTTTCCGATTCCCCCGTTCCTTCCGCTCAGCCTGGTGAGGTTGTTGTGAAGGTGGAGGCCGCTGGCGTGAACCGGGCCGACGTCCTCCAGCGAATGGGCTTTTACACTCCTCCGGCGGGCGCCACGGACATCCTGGGCCTCGAAGCCGCCGGGACTGTTCACCAGGTTGGTGACGAGGTTGAAGAGTGGCAGG
>CABTZC010000121.1 GCA_902489185.1 uncultured Brevibacterium sp.
AACCGTCTGGCGAAAGGCGAATCGCGCGAATGTCTTTATTATTGACAAACGAAACTTTGATGCGCGCAAGTTCACCTGATGGCCGAACGGCTAGAAGATCGCTTCCATTGCGTTCTGCTGTCCACACCCACCCGAACCTGTCGAAGCTTGGGGCAATGAGATCGCGCCCTACGAGAATCTGGGTGGAGGATCCATTCGTTCGGTCAAAGTAACTGATTTCTTTGCGTGATTTACTCAACCATGCGATCGCTTCTGCATCTAAGCTCAAGGCCGGTGAGCGACCGCCATTCAAGCGTGGAGATTTGTCGATGCTTTTGCGCTCATTTGAGTTAAGTACAACGAGCGAATCGTGAGATATCGCAACTGCGATTGGTTCCGCGGGGATTCTCGTGCTTGCCGACCCCCCGCTGGTCAGTGAGGCGTCAGGTGTTTGGAGCTGAAGCGAGGTCACCGATCCCAGTGACAGGAGTGTCGTTTCCAGCTGGGTGAAAATCCGTTCTCTCGTTTTGTCGTCTAAACCGTGTGCACTCAGCCCCACGTCTGCTTGACCGTCGTTGATCGTGACTGACTGTGGTGAAAGTGCCGTGTTGTCGGGGATGGGAGAAACAACAGCGCCTGCCAAATAATTAGCGGGTCCTTCGAGAGTTTCTCGCACCATGTCTGTTGCGGTTGAGGAGGTTCGGAGGAACCACCGCAGGTCTGGGACTAAGTAGTTGAAGTCTGGCGTGTAGAAGTGCAGGGGAATTGGACGGAACATGTTGTCGAAGTTGGTGCGGGATACCAACAGACCGTCGGGTGCCTCGGAAATGCGCCACTCACCGTTGACTTGGCGTAAGTGGAATTCCATAGTGGCCGAGGTGTCCTGCTGGTTTTCGTGAAAGACTCCCCGTTCGTCGAGGGTGGAGCTGACAGGGATTTCGAAGGACACCGTTTGTGAGTCGGTTGCGATGTTGGTGGTAACGGAATCGAGGCTCACTTCACGTTTCACAATTTTGACGCTCGATGTGGGATTCCATTCTGCGGCCAGTGAATCTGTGAGGAATGATCGGGCGACACTGAAATTGTTGTTGAAACTCGCCCCTGCGATGAGGAAGCCGCGCACAATGGCATCTGGCCCATCACCAGGTTTGGGACCTTCTGCGTCTACCCGGGTTTGGGCGCCCGACTCTGGATCAACCGTAATTGTTCCCACCTGACTGTCGGAAGGGATTCGAGCGCACGCGCTCACCCCTGCGATGAGGAAAATACAGGCAAGTATTGCGAATATTCGACGCATCAGCTGTCCTCCTCTTCAACCACAATAGGAATGCTTCCAGTATGGACGCGAACAGAACCGTCCGAGGTGGATGGTCCTGCCACGATTGACGCACCTTGCACACGAGCGTCGGCTGGAGGCAGCGGCAAGGGTGAGCGTGTAATGGCGCTCCCGGCTCGTCGGGGAATTGTGAGACGGAAGCACGTTCCGTTTCCTTTGCGTGACCAGACCTGAAGCCATCCGTTGTGAAGGTGGGCGTCCTCCAGTGAGATCGCCAACCCGAGTCCTGACCCGCCAAGGGTTCGTTTGCGAGACGGGTCTGCTCGCCAGAATCGGTCAAAGACGTTCTCTATCTGTTCGTCGGTCATGCCGATTCCATGGTCACGTACTGAAACAGCTACGGCTTGTGCGTTTGAACCTACGTACACGTCGATCCGTTTTTCTTCTCCGTGTTCTACCGCGTTGACAACCAGGTTGTTGACGATTCGGGAGATACGAATTCTGTCGGCCTCGGCCATCACTGGCGCAGATGGGGCGTGGATGAGAACTTCCGTGTTCGCCTGGCTGGCAACCATGGACACACCTTCAACGACCTCGGACACAATTTCAGTAACGTCTACCGGCTTAGCGAGCAGTTTGGCTGCGCCTGCGTCGTGGCGAGAAATTTCGAGCAGATCCTCAAGCAAAACTTCGAAACGTTCGACCTGCGAATTGAGCAGCTCGGCTGACCTCCTGGTCGATTCGTCGAACTCGTCACGTGACTCAAAAATCATGTCCGAAGCGATGTGGATCGTCGTTAAGGGCGTACGGAGTTCGTGGGACACATCGGAGACGAACTGGCGTTGTAAGACGGTGAGTCGTTCCATGCGTTCAATCTGGTCTTGCAGATTGTCGGCCATATCGTTAAACGATTGCGCAAGCGTCGCAATTTCGTCGTTGCCGGAAACAGGCATGCGCTGGTCGAGGTCACCGTCTGCAATTTTGCGCGCTACTTCAGACCCAGCTTTGACGGGGACAACAACAAAACGTGTGACTAACCATGCAACTCCCCCAACCAAAACGATGAGAACCACACCAGAGACTCCCAAGGCACGTTGCACAAAGTCCAAAGTCCCTTGTTCTTCCTTAAGATCTGCCACCGTATAAAGGATGAAATCGCCTTGCCCGTTCACCGTTAAACGTTGAGCGACAATGAGTCCCGGGGCATCCGTTCCCTCCAATTCAACAGATTGGAATTTTTGGTACCCCGCAGGCGATTCACGAATCGATTCACGCAGCTCTGGACTGATATCCGACACGGATATCGGTTCATACCCGGTTGTGATTGCTACAAGCGGCGGCACTTTGGAGTTGCCTGCTGGTTCAAGTGCGATGGACTGCAATTGCAAAGACGAGCGCGACAGCATGGAACGCAGTTGCGCGTTGAGCGCATCGGCTGCTTCTTGTGAATCCGACAAACCCGATAGCGCTTCCAGTTCAGCCACATATCCATTAGTTGCGGCAGAGACATCGGCCTGCTTGGACTCAAACAGACCCCGCGCAATCTGTTGTGACAAGTACGCGCCCACGCCGTAAATTGCGACGATGGTGAACACGATGGTTACCGAAACGACGCGAATCTGAAGCGAGTGCGTAAAAGTCCGAACTACTCCCCTCACCAGGATGCGGATCCACGCCTGAACCCGGCGCCAACTCACTGGCTATGACCAGCCTTGTAACCCACACCTCGGACGGTGACAACGATGTCCGGCTTTTCCGGGTCTTTTTCAATTTTGGACCGTAAGCGTTGCACGTGAACATTCACCAAACGCGTGTCAGCCGCGTGGCGGTAGCCCCACACTTCCTCAAGCAGAGTTTCACGGGAGAACACCTGCCACGGTTTGCGCGCCAAGGCAACGAGGAGTTCAAATTCCAGTGGCGTGAGGCTTACAGGTTTACCCGCCTTTTCCACTGTGTGACCGGCGACGTCGATCGACACGTCACCGACCTTCAAAATTTCTGGTGTTGACGGTTCACTCATGCGAAGGCGCGCGCGTACACGGGCCACAAGCTCTTTAGGCTTAAACGGTTTTGGCACATAGTCGTCAGCACCCGATTCGAGGCCTTTAACGACATCCATCGTGTCGGACTTTGCCGTCAACATCACAATAGGAACGCCCGACTCTTCTCGGATTTCCCGGCACACTTCCAAACCGTCTTTTCCTGGCAGCATCAGGTCCAGCAAAATGAGGTCAGGACGCACGGACCGGAATGCCTCTACAGCACCGTCACCTGTTGCGCAAAAGTGGGGTTCAAACCCCTCACTTTTCAAAACGATACCGATCATTTCAGCAAGTGCGGTGTCGTCGTCTACGACCAAGATTCGTGCGTTCATACCCCTATTGTCCAATACTGTGTGCGCGTTCCCAATTGTTTGCGCGTTTTCGCGTGTGCCAGAACATTTTGCGCCAACGCTTAACGGTGTCTCAAGTTACCGTGACCTGAGTGATGCCACATGCGTCTACTCTGAATGTTCGCTTGAGAACTTTGTGTAACCTTGAGGAAGATTTGTCAGTGGCACACCAGAGGAGGCGACATTTTTAATTCGCAGAACTCCTCGTGGACTGTCACGACGGACTGGCGGACCGGTCGCCATACACACGAAGTTCCCACACCGCTCTCTGATGCGTGGACTCCCCCAGTTGCAACAGGCACTATTCCTAAACGCCCACTGACGTTGGGAGAAGTTCTAGACTGCAGTGTGCGCCTCATGCGCACGGCACCAGCGGTGAATTTTGGTTTACCTATCATCGTGTCCACTCTGCTCGCGCTTCTTGCAGGCGCAATTGGAGCGGCAATCTTGGCGCTCACGTTCGATTTCCTCATTACCGTTTCTCAAAACGACGATGCCGCCAACGGCGTGTTTGTCATAGTTGAAAGCTTGACCGCGGTGTTGTCGCTTGCCTCCCTGGCCATTATTCAGTTCTTCGCAGGAATCGCCACCACGTCCGCGCGTGATGCTTTCGACGGAAAGAAAGTGACGCTGGCACTGGCATGGAAACGGTCCCGAGGCCGTCGCTGGGCACTCATCGGAATGACCGTTTTGATGGTGAGTGGTTTTGGAGTGTCAGCCGGCGTTTTCTTTGCTCCGTCGATCATTCTCGCACTCACGGTGAGTGAAATAGCAGGTGTTTTGGCGTTCTTTGTGGGCGGTTTGATCTGGGCGGTGCTCATCGCGTTCTTCTTGATCAAGTTCGCATTTGTGGGCCCCCTCATCACATATGAACGGCTGCCGTTGAAAGACGCGGTCAAGCGATCATGGAAACTCACGAATAAAGGTTTCTGGCGGATCCTAGGTGAGTTAGCTTTGGGATACTTCTTGTCCAGCCAGGTCGTTCAGATCATGATCACGCCCATTATGATTCTCCTTCCGATCGTCATGATCATTCTCACCATTGCAACTGGCTTCCAGTCCGCGGCGTTTGAAACAGTGGTTCTTGTCATATTCGGATTGTTTTTCATCGCTCTGACTATTGCAGTGTCTGGGCTCATGCTGGGCTATTGGTCAGCGCTTGTGGTGGTTGTGTTTTTCGACCAAAAGATGCGCCTTGAAGGGTTCGACCTGGTGATGTTGCGCGAAGCTGAAGATGAGATTCGAGCCCGTACACGCAACGAGGGTGAGTCGGTGACAAAAGATCAGTGGCTAGCGATCCCACAGGAGGCCACGTGATTCACGCTCTTGTCTTCACTCTGACTCCAGGCCGTGATGAGGCACGCAGGTGGGCCGAAAAAGAATTATCAAAACCGGAGTACCGCGATTCAGACGTGTCGTTCTTTGAACGAATTGGGCGTGCCATTCAACGCCTGTTCAACGATGCGCTGGACAAAGCGTTTGACCTCAACAACCCGTGGTTCATCATTGTGTTTGGCCTGGTCATCGTAGGCATCATCGTGTTTTTTGTGTGGCGGTCCAACCGTGGAACCGGAGACGCCTTCTCCCCTCAGCTGTTCGACAAGACAGACGCTGCTGGAGTCGAGAACCCCGACACGTACCGGAAGCGTGCCGCTGATGCAGCTGCACAAGAGGACTGGGATACCGCTGTCCAAGAAATGGTTCGCGCCAGTGTCGCCCATCTGGCTCGAACGGGAGCTATCGAACTCAAAGCGTCCTCGACCGCGCACGAACTGACAAAGACAGCAGCCACCACCTATCCGCACTTGGAACACGACTTGAGCGAGGCCTCGAACTTGTTCGATGCCGTGAGCTTTAGCACCTATCACGCGAGCCAAGAAGACTACGCGTTCACTCAAACGGTTGACTCCAAAGTCCGGCGAGTGACCAAACCAAGCCCTGAAAAGGTCGACGCATGAGCGCACATCTCGACGTTGCAGTACGGGGCACAGTGGGTGACACCTCGGCGAGCGCAGGCCAGAGAATCGCGGCCTTCGGAAAGTCCGCCGTGGTGTGGGTCGTGGTGGTCGCCGTTGTTCTCATTGCAGCGATCATTGGTTTCTTGAGTTCCACCGACGCTGGGGAAGACCGACGCTTACATTATGACAACACAGGCGAAGATGGCAGCGCAGCACTTGTGGGTGTTCTTCGGTCGCACGGCGTAAAAGTATCGACGACCGAAGACTATGAGAAAGCGCTCGCGGGCGCTACAGACTCAGACACCACGGTTCTTGTGATCAATCCGGATACAGTCGATCAAGACAAACGCAACGCCATGCGGGATGCCATGAAAACGCACGGCTCGCATATCGCACTCGTCAATCCTGGGTTCGAAGCAGCTGGATATTCCTCCCGCATTTCATTTGCGAGCAGCTCGACCTACACGAATACCCACCCCGAACCGTCGTGCGATTTTGGCCCCGCTGCCCGGGCAGGGAAGGTTGAACGCGCAAGCGGTGGTTACCAGGTTCTTTCTGGAAGCGATTATGACGGGTGCTACCCCATGGACGGGGACGCCTATTCGCTCATTCATGCCCCAGAAGGCAAAGGGTCCGTCACAGTTTTAGCGGAAGAACCGTGGATTACGAACACAGCACTTCGCGAGGACGGCAACGCTGCACTATCCATCGGGGTGGCAGGCCTTAAACCTAACGTGGTCGTCTACTATGCGATGTACGACTTTGACGACGAACCCGACCCTCTCAGCACTGTTCCGGGCTGGTTCTACATGACCCTTCTGTGGCTCCTGCCGATCGGTCTTGTCGCTGTCATCTGGGCCGGGCGCCGATTCGGCCCACTGGCTGTTGAAACTCTTCCCGTGACGGTGCCGCCTATCGAAACTGTCACGGGCCTAGCCGGGCTCATGCACCGCACGGGTAACCGTGGTGAGGCGCTCAGAATTCTTCGCGCGTCAGCGCTCGTCAAGATGGGTCGGACACTAGCGGTTCCGGCGCATGCAGACACCGCCGAGGTGTGCCAGGC
>CABTZC010000122.1 GCA_902489185.1 uncultured Brevibacterium sp.
ATGAGCATGAGCGCAACGGCTTGAGCCAGGGCACCGTTCACAAACTTGGTGCTTGATCCGTCGATTGCCGCTGACACAACGGTGGACAGTTTGTCACGTTCCGGTGCGGTGTAGCTGGGGATCTTTTCCTTACCTTCCTCGATCCCATCGGCAAATTTGCCGGTTCCGTCTGCAAGTTTGTCAGCTCCGTCGGCCAACTGCCGGGTTCCCGTGTTGAGTTTCTGCGCGCCGTCCGCGGCTTGCGAAACACCAAAGACATACTGGCGGAGACCTCGGGACAGTTCGTGTCCACCGTCTGACAGCTTGTCAGCCCCGTCGGAAAGCTTCACGGCACCGTCAGAAAGCTTCTTAGACCCGTCGGCAGCCTGCCCGATTCCATCGACCAGCGGCCCGGTACCTTTCGCAAGCTTGTCAGTTCCATCCGCCAGTTTCTTGGAGCCGTCGACCAGCTTGTCACCGTTGTTCGACAGTTCGTTTGCACCGTCAGACAGGTCACTAGCGCCCTTACGCAACTGCTTGGAACCTTCCAGCAACTTGTCGGTTCCAGCCTTGAACTTGTCCAGTTTCTTCTCGAGTTCGTCCAAGTTCTTGCCGACCTTATCCAGATCGAGGTTCTTGTACTTGTCGAGCACTTTCTTGATTTCAGTGACGCGTTCGTTGATGCGTTTCACCGCTTCTTCCAACGATTCGGATCCGCCAATGATGGATTCGCCCGTTGATGGGTCCTTCTTATCGAGCCCGTCAGCTGCAGACTTCAGCCCTTTGGCATAGCCGTTGACCAGCCCAGACACATAAGCACTTTCAACCACATCGCACGCGGGGTCCTTCGTACCTTCAGGAAGTTTCTGGCAAATTTTGCCGCGAATCTGGGTGGCTTGATCCTGAGTGATAATGCCCAGTTTCACTGCTTGGTTCAGGCTAGTCACATTGTTTGACTCAATTTTCTTCGCTTGAGCGCGGAGTTCCTTCTGGTATTCCTTGAGTCCGCCCTTGAGGCTTTCGATGCCCTTCTTGAACCGTTCCAGTTCTTTTTCATTATCTGCGATCTTGTCAAGAGCATCCGAGTCCTGCAGTTTCCGCAGCTCGTCCAGATCGATTTGCTCTAGCTCAGACGTAAAGTCGCGGACTTTGAGAACAACGTCGTCGATGTTTCCGGTGTACTCGTCAACCCCTTTGGAGAGTTTGCCTGCTCCGCCAGCAAGTTTGTCGACACCTCCGGTGTACTTTTCAACACCGTTTGATAGGTCTTTTGCACCGTTTGCAAGTTGCTGACTTTGTTTGGGCAGGTCCTTGGTTTTCGTCTTCATTTCGCCGAGGCCGTTCGACAGTTCGCCCGCACCGTCAGCGAGGTCTCCTGCCCCTTTCGAAAGTGCGCCGGCACCGTTGGCAAGTTGTGTTGCACCGCTGGTGAGCTTGCCGCCGTTGGCGTCGAGTTTGCCGAGGCCGTTCGACAGTTCCCCTGTCCCGTCTGCGAGTTCGGAAGTCCCGTCAGACAGTTGTCCCGCCCCGTCGTTGAGCTCACCGGCCGCGTCACTCATGGTGCGCATCTGGTCTTTCATGTCGTTGAAACCAACGAACACGTTGTCCAGGAACTTTTCACTCATGTCCGTGTTGAATTTGGTACGCGCAGCATCAATGAGTGCACGTGAAACTACCGCGTTGTTCACGGGAGAGACGTCTGAGGTTTGCACCCGGATCGTTGCTTGTTTCACGTCGATGGGATCGTCTTTTGCGGTGGAGAGAACCTCGCGCGAAAAACCTTCTGGGATTGTGACAACAGCGGCATACTTACCGCTCTCGAGCCCTTCTTGGGCGTCCTCGTCTGTTGACTGCACCCACCGGTAGTTTTCCGTGTCAAGGTCTACGAGCGCTGCAGAAAGCTGACGCCCCATGGGAACCCGTTTACCTTCGATTTCGGTCCCGTCGTCATTGTTCACAATGGCCGCGGTGATCTCCCCGAATCGGGTGTCGGCCCCGCGAGTAGCTAGAACAAAACCACCCGCGATGAGTACCGGCACAAGGATGAGACCAACGAGCGACCACAAGGTTACTCGTTTCCCTGAAAATGCTCTTTCTAGGATTGGCATTACTGTGTTCCTCCAAACGCATGAGCCGGAACATGTTCGGTACGGTTGTGATCGTCCAAATTCAACAAGGTGTAGTCCATTCCACTGGGGATCATCCAGTCGACATCAGGGTTGTGCAGGCCCAGAATCACTGCCGATCCGCGAGCAGCCGCAACATCCACCAGATTCTTGACAGCCTTCGCGGTGGCGTGGTCGTGCGGGGTGTCCGCGTGGTCAATGACGACCACAGGCGGAAGTTTCTTAATGAATCCGCGGATGTACTCCGGTTGAGGCACCAGTGATTCCTCGCTGTGTCGCAAGGTCAAGAACGGGGTGGAACGGCGTACCTTGTTCGCTTGTTCCGGCAAAACATATTCGCCCACTTTGAGCTCTCCGGCTTCTAGCGGCGCACGCCCGGCGAGAGCCAAGAGCAAGGCGGTACGACCTCGGCCGCTCACCGCCAACAGCTCACCCGGTTGCAACGCCACATTCACGTTCTCAAACAGTGGCCCGCCCGTACCGTACACGCTCAAGTTTTCACCGTAGATCCGATATTCGGTGTCGGTTTCTGGCCAGTTCTGCAACTTCACCTGGTGGTACAGGCCTTCACCTTCCACGTCAAAATGCGGAAGGATGCGGTCGAGCCACTTAGGCAACCACCACGCGTGTTCGCCCAGCAAAGTCATGACCGCCGGGACCAAAGCCATACGAACAAGGAACGCATCGACGGCAATACCAACCGCCAGGCCCAACGCGATCGATTTAATGATCGCTTCACCGGCGGGCACGAACGCCGCGAACACGCAGAACATGATGATCGCTGCGGCCGTCACCACGGATGCCGAGCTCATGAAACCCTTCTTCACAGCCTCACGAGCGGGTGTTCCGTGCGCGTACGCTTCACGCATACCCGACACCAGGAACACTTCGTAGTCCATAGCCAGACCGAACAAAATACCCATAAGAATGATGGGCAAGAAGCTGATGACCGGACCAATGTGGTCCAGGTTGAAAGCGCTTGCACCGTATCCTTCGATGAACACCAGCTCAACCACACCAAAGCCGGCGATCACCGACAGTAGGAACCCGGCGGTGGCTTTGATGGGTACCCACAGTGACCTGAACACCATCATGAGTAGCACCAGCGACAGACCCACAACGAACAGGCCGAACGGCACAAGCGCGCGTCCCAGCTGGGCGGACACGTCGATCGCCACAGCCGTCGCACCGGTCACTGCGGTCTGGTAGCCGTATTCGTCTTTGATCTTGGGCTCCATGTCGCGGAGCGCTTCAACGATTTTTTCGGTCTCCGGGTCGCTGGGGCCGGTTTCGGGAATGATCTGGAACATGGCCGTATCCGCGTTTTCATTGGGAACGGCCAGGATGACCTGCTTGACCCCGGGGATCTGCTTGATTTCGTCTTCGATCTTGTCGACATCGTCCAGTGGGTCGTCACTGGTGACGATCTCAGCGGTCATGACCAGCGGCCCGTTGTGGCCTGGCCCGAATTCCTTGTCGATCAAGTCAAAGGTTGTGCGCGCCGGGGTTCCTTCAGGTAGTCCTCCGTTGTCAGGTAGCGCGAGTTGCAGTTTGGACGCAGGGATCGCGAACACACTCAAGGCACCCACAACCACGATGATGGTGATGAGTGGGAACTTGGTGACAACCGTCACCCAACCCCGGTAGAACTTGGTTGCGAATGTTTCCTTCTGTGCAGTGTGGGATTCCTCCGCCGAGGTGGTTCCCAGGTTTGTGTACCCGTCCTGGTGATTGCCGCTGGCGTTGCGTTTGGACGCTTTTTTCTGGGCCTTCTTCTGGGCCTTGCGCAACGGGTTGATGCGTTCACCAATGAATCCCAAGATCGCGGGAACCAGTGTCAGTGCAACCGCAACTGCAACCGCCACGGTCGCAGCTGCACCGAAGCCCATGACAGCCAGGAATGGCATTCCTGTAAGCGAGAGCCCCACGAGCGCAATGATCACGGTGATACCGGCGAACACCACGGCCGATCCAGCCGTGGCGTTTGCGCGCGCTACTGATTCTTCTGCGTCGTGGCCTTCGAGCATGAAGGAGCGGGCGCGGGAAATAATGAACAGCGCATAGTCGATTCCCACCGCAAGTCCAAGCATGAGCGCCAGCATGGGTGCGGTAGATGACACGGTTGAAAATGCGGTGAGTGCGACGATTCCCAACAACCCAATAATCACACCCACGACTGCGGTGACCAGAGGAACACCCGCGGCCAGCGCTGAACCAAACGTGAAAAGCAATACGCAGAAGGCGATCGCTACACCGATTCCTTCCACCCACGAAACGTGGACGCTGGTGGTCTTGAAGACTTCTCCACCTGCGCTCACCGTGGATCCTTCAGGGAGCGCGTCACCGAGCTGATCGGTTTGCTTCTGCAGGGTTTCCCGGTCTTCGTCCGTGAGTTCTTCAACAGGCGAGTCGTATGAGACGTTAATGATGGCCGCGTTCTTATCGTCATTGATATTGCCGGTCACAAACTCACTAAACGGCGAAGTGACACCTTCGACGTTTTCGATGTCTTCGAGTCGATCAACCGCGTTTTCGACCTCTTTTTTATAGATGCCCTGATCGACGCGCTCCTTGTTGGCGCTCACCACGATGATGTCTCCGCGCGCACCGGACGCTTGCGGGAACGTCAGCCTCATCGAGTCAAGGGCTTCCTGTGACTCCGCGCCTGGCAGTTCAAACTTGTCGTCGAACTTGTTGGCGAAGAGCCCAACAAAAGCACCCATCAACACGATGATCAGCAGCCACACGCCGGCAGTTGAGAGGCGGTGCCGGAATGCAGCGCGACCTAATCCATAGAGAAAAGAAGACACAGATTCGCTTTCGGTTGCATGGGGAGATCGAGCCAAGCAGGCTCAACCATTAGTTATGAACTTTAAGATTCCAATGGATACAATACTGTATCGAATGCATTTGTGTTTTAAAGAATCACTCAGAAAGAGCTTCAATGACCCTCGCCCCTGATGTCGCTCCTACCGCTCGCCGGCAGCGCACACGCAACCGCCTCCTCGGGGCTGCCGTGATCTCCTTCGCTCGCCGTGGCATCGTCAGTACGCCCATCGAAGAACTCTGCGAAGAGGCAGGTATGACACGCGGGGCGTTCTACTCAAACTTCAAATCGATCGACGAATTGGTGGTCAATCTCATTGACTGTGCCGTTGAACACACCATCGCCGGAATCCGCGGAATCATCGCAACCACCGAAGACGCGTACTCAACGGATCAGGCCGCAAACACCTCGGCCCCGCACAGCCGATTCACCAACCTGCGCCAATCCGCCAAAACCGCCTTCGCCGCGAAACGCTTAGGCTGGACCACCTCGGTCGCGTGGACCATCACGGAAGCGGAGATCGAACTATATTCAATCCGCAACCCAGATGTGCGCTCCCGCTACCTGGAACTACAGAACGCGCAGGTACAGGCCGTGGGAGTGGAACTTGAGCAATTACTTTCACGACACGGCGCGCACACCACAATCCCCACCCAAACCGCAATCCGTCACCTAGCCGCAACCGACATACGCGCGGCACGCCAGTCCATTCCACCTCGGGCGGTAGAACTTGCACCCACGCCTGACGCCAGCGAACTGATCGCTGACATCATGAGCCAGCCGGGAGCAGAGTTCGACACGTCCAAGCTTCCTGAGCACTCGCTGTTACACCCGGTTCAACGCGAACTGGGACCCGTCTTGGACTTGCTCAGCATGATGGTGGAGTTTTAGGCGCACAACCCAGTTAGGCTGACAACATGAGTGATCACGCGAACGAATTTTCGGCTTTCATGGCAAGTATGCCTCTGAGACTTTCCTCGTTCATCGAGTCCGAACTACCCGAATCGGTAACTCTTGAAAACGACGAAACACGCGATTTCCGCAAAGACCTCTCCCCCGCGTCTCTCCCGTGGATTGAGGCGTTCGCCAACTCGGCTTTAGCGTCTCCCGCGGTAGCCGTGGCGCCAGAAAATCAGAAGTTCACGGAAAACCTCATGCGGTACGTGGGCGAAGTTTTCCTGCGCGGTCTGGGTGGCGCATGGGACTACGACGAAACCGGCGAGGTGGGCGACGGGTTCCCGTTCATCCGCCCCGACTCGCCTGAGGGAGAGTGCGCAGGCGAACCGATTTCGATGATCGGCCTGGTGATGACCGCACTTCAGGCGCGCAACGGTCAAGTGTTTGTCAGTCGTTACGCGCAAGAACTGGAGAAGTTTGGGGAGGACGGGCCGCAGCGTTCGTGTTCAGCCGTGGACGACGGTGCAGCCGGTGGCGTCCCCATGGAGGATGAAGAACGCGAATTCCTGGGCACGTTCCTCCCCACGGTTGAGTCCGGGGTGGCCGCGTGGATTCAGGATCAGGCGGCGCCTAGCGAATGGTCGTATGACCGCGACGGTCTACTCAAGCTGAGCAAGCAACTTGTGGCCCGGTACTCAACCGTCAACGACATGCTCGCTGACCGGACAGACTTCTACATTCAAGGGGCACTCCGGTTTGCCGGCGAAACTTTCCGCCGGGCCGGCAAGGGAACATGGCGCTACGGAACCCGCTTCG
>CABTZC010000123.1 GCA_902489185.1 uncultured Brevibacterium sp.
CGTTGATTTTCTTTCCTTCCGGCTGAAACCCTACCTTTTCCAACACACGCCCGGATGCGCGGTTGGGTTCATAATAAAGTCCAGTGATGCGCACAATATCCAGCTGCGCAAAGGCCAGTCGCATCTCGACATTGTGGGAATCGCACGCGACGGCGAAAACAAACCCACCAAACTTACCAGCAATGTCACGCTGAAAATCGCGACCGGGTTCAATAAGATCGAAGACGTCTCATGGGCTGGCTCCCAAGACTTGGCAATGCTAGCGGCACGCACCGCCGACGAACCAGTTCAGCCGTACATTCAGAAAGTCGGCGGAAACTCCGAAGCGTTGGGAACAGTGTCTGAAGGTGTTTCGATCACGGCAGGCGGGGGCACTTCATCAGTGCGTGTGGGGACGCGCAACGGTGAACTATTTACATACACGTCTGGCTCGTGGCAACGCCTCTTGGACTCTGACATCAGAGACCCCGCCTACCCCGGGTGACACATGTTGTCGGAGTTCGTTGACCTTCTGCTTCCACGCGTGTGTGCCGGGTGTGGTAGCGAAACCGTGTCGCTGTGCAGGGAATGTGTTCGACGTCTCGACACCGACCCTGTCTGCTCCATGCCACGGTACGGAACGGTCAAGGCCTACGGGGCAGGTCCGTATGAAGGTGTCCTGCGCAATGTCATTGTCAACTACAAAGAACACGACCGACGCGACCTCGGTCAGGTTCTTGGACTCATGCTTGCACGTGCAGTTGCCTGTGCTCTTGCGGACGCACCTGTGAGTTCCACGCCGGTACTTTTGGTTCCGGTCCCAGCCCGAGCCACCTCGGCCCGAAAACGGGGCGGAAACCACGTGGAAGCGCTAGCTAATCATGCCGCCGAACACTTCATTCGCGATAAGTTCCCCATGCGAGTCGCCCCTGTCCTGGCAGTTAGGGGCCGTGGCGACCAGGTGGGGTCAGGAGCACATGCCCGGCGCAGGAACGTGCGGGGAACACACCGTATTTCCCACCCCGAGGTCGTTGCCAGGTGGCCGCAGGATGTCCGCGTGATCATTGTCGATGACATTGTGACAACTGGGGCGACTGTGGCGGAGTCAGCACGAGTATTGCGCAAATCTCACATTGGCATCACGGCTGTTGCGAGTATCGGGATCGCTGGCTCTGAAAATAGAAACTGCGAAGAAAATGCGGAAGAATGAACTATCACCACTCTTGGTGACCAATATTCGAGGTGCAAAGGAGAGCATCGTGGACATCGTAGTCAAAGGACGCAACGTCACCCTTTCTGAAAGCTTCCGGGCGCATGTAGAGGACAAAGTCTCCAAAGTTGAACAACTTGCACCTCGCGCACTCCGCGTTGAAGTTGTTCTTACCCATGACCCCAACGTGCGCCAGCCAGAAAACACCGAACGAGTTGAAATTACGGTGGTTGCTAAGGGGCCTGTGTTGCGTGCAGAAGCAACGGCGTCGGACAAGTACGCGGCTCTAGACCTCGCCTGGGCGAAGTTGCTTGAGCGTTTGCGTCGTGCACGTGACCGGCAAAAGATTTCGCGTCAGGGTAAACACCGGAACGCTTCGACTGCTGAAGTTCTTGCCAACATGGAAGTGATCGATCCGGTAGTTCCTGCTGAAGAGGACAGCAGCGAAAAAACCGAGAAACCTCAGAACATTGACCAGACTGGTGGTCGGGTGCCGTCGGAAGGTGACTCACCTGTGGTTCTGCGTGAGAAGACGTTCGCTGGAACACCCATTGCGCTCGACGAAGCAATTAACCGCATGGAAATGGTGGGACACGACTTCTACCTCTTCATCGACGAAGACTCTAAGAAACCGTCGGTCGTGTACAAGCGACGCGGATGGAGCTACGGAGTCATTACTGTAGACCCAGACCTAACTGAAGAGTAATTTATGCGCATGTGGCCGGCTGGAGAGTCGGCCACATTGTGTGTTCGCCGTTCAACCGCGCTAAACTGAGGCGCGGATTTATCATGCGGTAAACCGTCCGCCTAACAGTCGAGGAGAATCGTGGCCAATATCCTGGAGAAGCTGCTCCGGAGGGGTGAAGGACGCACACTTAAGAAACTGCGTAACTACACCACGGCGATCAACGAACTGTCGGAGGAGTTCGAGAAGCTCTCAGACACAGAACTCCGCGAAGAGACAGATCGGTTTAAAGAACGGTTCAAAGACGGTGAATCCCTAGACTCAATTCTTCCCGAGGCGTTCGCGGCTGTCCGTGAAGCGAGCTCTCGTACGGTGGGGCTCAAGCACTACGACGTGCAGCTTATGGGTGGTGCCGCACTGCACCTGGGCAACATTGCCGAAATGAAGACCGGTGAAGGTAAGACACTGGTTGCGACTGCTCCGGCGTATCTGAATGCTTTGACCGGTGGCAGTGTTCACGTAGTGACCGTGAACGATTATTTGGCCAGTTACCAGTCCGAACTGATGGGCCGTGTCTTCCGTTTCTTGGGCATGGAGACCGGTTGTATCCTGGCCCAGCAAACCCCTAACGTCCGTCGTAAGCAGTACGCCGCCGACATTACTTACGGCACGAACAACGAGTTTGGTTTCGACTACCTGCGCGACAACATGGCGTGGACTTCAGACGACAAGGTGCAGCGTGGTCACGCGTTCGCAATTGTCGATGAGGTCGACTCGATTCTGATTGACGAAGCGCGTACGCCACTGATTATTTCTGGCCCGTCCGAAGGTGACGCCGACCGTTGGTACGGCGACTTTGCGACTGTGGTGAAGCGTTTGAAACGCGACCGTGACTATGAGGTCGACGAGAAAAAACGCACCGTGGGTGTTATGGAAGCCGGTATCGAGCGGGTGGAAAATTACCTGGGTATTGGCAACCTGTACGACGAATCCAACACCCAGCTCATCAGCTTTCTCAACAACTCGATTCGCGCAAAAGAACTGTTCACACGCGACAAGGACTACGTAGTTCTTGACGGTGAAGTGCTCATTGTCGACGAACACACGGGACGTATCCTTAAAGGTCGTCGGTACAACGAAGGTCTGCACCAGGCGATCGAAGCTAAAGAAGGCGTGAAGGTTCAGGCTGAAAACCAGACTCTGGCCACCATCACATTGCAGAACTACTTCCGCATGTACGACAAACTGTCCGGAATGACTGGTACTGCGGAAACTGAAGCGGCCGAATTCAACTCTACGTACAAATTGGGTGTTGTTCCTATCCCTACGAACAAGCCCAATCAGCGTGTTGACCACACCGACATCGTGTACCGCAACATGGAAGTCAAGTTCAATGCGGTTGTCGACGACATTGCTGAGCGCCACGAAGAAGGCCAGCCCATCCTGGTGGGTACCACCAGCGTGGAAAAGAGCGAATACCTGTCACGCTTGCTGGCTAAACGTGGAATTCGCCACGAAGTGCTCAACGCCAAGCACCACGAACGCGAAGCTGCGATTGTTGCACTTGCCGGTCGTAAGGGTTCGGTCACAGTGGCCACTAACATGGCCGGTCGTGGTACCGACATCATGCTGGGCGGTAACGCTGAGCACTTGGCCGTTGCTGAAATGGAAAAGCGTGGATTTAACCAGCACGAAGATCCTGAAGCGTACGAAGAAGCGTGGCAAGATGTCTTGGCTGAAATTGAAGAGCGCGTAGAAGAAGAAGCTAAGGAAGTTCGTGAACTTGGTGGCCTATATGTTTTGGGTACCGAGCGTCACGAATCACGCCGTATCGACAACCAGCTCAGAGGTCGTGCCGGTCGTCAGGGTGATCCCGGTGAGTCACGATTCTACCTATCGCTGACGGACGATTTGATGCGTCTCTTCGGTGCCAATGCGGCCGAGCGCATCTTGACTATGACCAAGGCGCCGGAGGACGAACCGCTTGAATCGAAGCTGGTGACGCGTGCAATCTTGTCTGCTCAAACGCAGATCGAGCAGCGTAACGCTGAGCAGCGTAAGAACGTTCTGAAATATGACGATGTTCTCAACCGCCAGCGTACCGTGATCTACGGTGAGCGCAACAAGGTTCTCGAGGGAGAAGACCTTGCTGAGCAGGTTTCCAAGTTCCGCGAAGATGTTGTGCAAGCGTATGTAAACGGTGCAACGGTAGGAAGCCCAGAAGACTGGAACCTGGACGAGCTGTTTAGTGCGGTTGGTGAACTGTACGAACCTACCATCACGGCTGAGGAGCTGATTGAAGACGCCGGCGGTAAGACATCGTTGACACGAGACAAGGTGTTCACTGAGCTTCTTTCAGACATGGAAGTTGCCTACGGTGAGCGTGAGGAACAGCTGGGTGAAGAAGGCGCTCGCGAAATGGAACGGCGCGTGATTCTTAGCGTGATCGACAAGCGTTGGCGTGACCACCTGTACGAGATGGATTACCTCAAGAACGGTATTGGTCTGCGTGCTATGGCACAGCGTGATCCTCTTGTGGAGTATCAGCGTGAAGGCTTCGACATGTTCAACCAGATGCAAGAAGGCATCAAGGAAGACGTTGTCCGCTTGACCAATACGCTGGAAGTCAAGGTCACGGTGAACCCTGGTAAGGATCTGGAAGATCCGTCCGACGACTTCGTTGAGGTCGAGGCCGAAGAGCTCAAGCAGAAGAAGACAAAGCTGCTTTTGTCTGCGCCTTCTGAGGACGGTGGAACCGAAGTCACTCCCGACGACGAACCTAAGGACGAAGCTCCAAAGAACCGCCAGCAGCGCAGGCAGTCCAAGAAAAAGAAGAGGCGCTAGCGAGTTTCAGTCCACGCGTGGACACACCTGCTCATGGTCAGATAATTACGAGCTCGTGGAGAACCCAGTGCCCGGATGTGCTCTCTAGGCGCAAGGCGACTGCGCGTCTGCGGTCAGCACTCATGATATTGACGCTTGCTTCGACCACGTGTGCGCCCACATGGCAGACTCTAACGGCGCCTGGTGAGATTCGTTTTGCCGGCGCAGGGCGGGTGCGAGCGAGCGTGGTGCGCACTTGCGCGAATGTGCGCAAACGATCAATGAGCTCTGGAGTTGCCCACCTGACAAGCGTTGTCGCCGAACGGCGCCCTTGTAAGATTTCCACACACGCGACGGCAAGAGCTGTCACTACGTTGTCGACGCCGCTCGTTTCTGTGTGTGGCTTTCGCGGTGTTGCGGGAATGGGGCGGGTGTGTGGTGTGCGCGCGTGTGGTTTACGTATGACGGGCGCGTCGAGTTGTGCGGTCATGGCACGATCAGTTCCTGTCCGGGAAAGATCACATTGGGATTCTTTCCAATTGTTGTGCGGTTAGCTTTAAAAAGTGCGTCTGGGTCGACGTGCACCCTCTGTGCGATTTTCCATAGCGAGTCGCCTTCGCGAACGGTGTATGTTCGCTTTTCCGTGGGTGAGGGACGTGCTGGTGGCTCAGGTGTTTTCACTGCAGGTGGCTGTACGGTATTGGTTGGCCATATGGGTGAAGGTGTAGCTAGCGCAGTTGCTTCCACTTCTGGAGTTGGCTCACTGGTGGGCCACATGGGTGCTGCCGTGGCCTGGGAAGCGCTGGCAATGACGAGTCCCACAGCAACTGCGATGCCTTTCTTAAAGTAAGAAGGTGCCAACCAGACAGCTAGTCGCGAAAGGGTGCGGCCAAGGTTCGGTGCAATACGGCGAACGCATGAGGCGATAACCACCGTCATGATTGCCAGCTGAAGCCGGATACCCGCAACGATTGCCAAGCATACGCACACGGCCACGAGCGCCATGCTCACATCACCCGAATGTATTACGGCAAACGCATGTTGGTGCCATAGGGCTGCCATGAAGCAGAGAGAGGCATGCGCTGCTGAGACCCCGATTATTCGACGAAGCATGTTTCCTCCTTGAAACATCAATAATTGAATATACTCACAAGAAGAACCCAAAAGTCAAGAATGTTCGAATAACTATTTTTTGGATATGGCACCATAGCGATATGACGGACCGATGGGATCATCTTTTTGACGACATGGCGGCGCACATAGGTGCCAGTGATGCGCATGAGCGTCTTGGCCAACAGGCGGACCTGGTGGAGGAAGCATTTGCTGAACGTGGCCTAGCGGAACGGTTATCCGGGGCTCACGGGCAGAAGGTCACGCTGTGGGTGCAGGGGCGTGGGATTAGTGGTGTCGTTGACCGATGTGGCAGTACGTGGGTTGTTTTGATGCAGGAACGGCGCTTCGTATTGGTGATGCTTGCTCACGTAGAACTCGTGCGAATGGCAGCGCGTATCCATGGTGAGCCGGGGATGATGAGCCCAATGTCGGTGTTACGCTCATGGGCTCGCGATCGGGTTTCTGTTCGAGTGGAATTTGCCGGTGGTTTCACGGAGGGGTGTATCGACGCCGTGGGGCGGGACTATGTACAACTGCGATCGGGGGGAGAGTTTGATGTAGTTCCGCTTTCTGGGATTTGTGCGGTGTGGGTGCTTCCCGAATAGTAGTTACTTGTGTGAAAGCGATTCGACTTCTTCTTGGGCCTGGCGATACATGCGCTGAATGTAGTCTTCCAGTTCTCCTTTTTCGACGCGCCACTGCCCGCGTCCGCCGACTTTGATTGCGCGCACGTATTTATCTTCTGCATCCGGAAGTCGCACTTCTACAGCAGTGAGCGAGTCTTGGTCGATAGTGCTGCCGGAAGCGAG
>CABTZC010000124.1 GCA_902489185.1 uncultured Brevibacterium sp.
GACAACGGCCCCCGCATTGTTGGAGCTTCCCCAACCCCACGTTTCAGCACTGAGTATCCGTTCCGTGATGAAACCACACAGTTCTTGCGTGGCTACATCAACCGCAAGCGTGCGGCCAACAGCTCCGTACGCGCGCAGATTCGTCGCTGGGCACACAACACCAAGCTGCGAGTGCGCCGCAAGTTCGCACGAGCCTTCTACCCTGCTGGTCTGGTTCCGTACCAGTCGGTGCGTTGGTTGGGCGATATGCGCCGGGATCTGTTCCAACGCAATGGTGTTTCGCTCCCTCAAAAACTGTGGGCGTACCGTAACGGTTTCCTTTCCTACCGCATTCCCCAGTATGGAATCACCCCGGAAAATCGTGGCGAGTTCATCTCCGATTTCGAGTATCGGTGGTTGCGCCACATCAACAAGAAGTACAAGTACTGGCTCGAAGACAAGATCAGCATTAAATACGTGGCCGCCGCGTTCAACGAATTCCTGCCCGAGTATTACTACTACACAAACCACCAGGCCGGAAAAGCTCACCTGATCCCCATGATGGACTGTCCCGAGGGGTATGGAAAGGACTTCTCAGAAGTCCTCCGTCTGGTGCGTGAAAAGGGTCTTCTGGCGCTGAAACCTGACGAGGGATCACACGGAGACGGCTTCTTCCGCCTGGCCTACGAGGACGGGGAATACACGCTTAACGGCGAGACCGCGAGCGGCGACGAAGTCCTCGACATTCTGCGCAATCCGGAAAACCGCTACCTCGTCACCGAGTTCATCATCATGCACCCGGACATTGCTCGGATCTACCCACAGTCCGTGAACACTCTACGTATGACCGTGTTCAAGAAAGACGGCATCACACCTGTTTTGGGTAACGCGTACATGCGTGTGGGTTCGTCAGCTTCCGGCTTTGTGGACAACACAGCCGCCGGCGGTTTGCTCGTCGAGGTGGACATTCCGACCGGTCGCTACGGGAATGCTCAGATGCTCGATCACGGTCGCGTGGTTCCGTGTGAGTTCCACCCGGATACCCATGAGCGCATGGAAGGTGTTCTCCCCCGCTGGGAAGAAACCAAAGAAAAGGTGCTCGAAATGGCCCGAAGTATCCCACAGCTCGAATACATGGGCTTCGATGTTGCGATCACCGAGGACGGTTTTAAACTCCCGGAGATCAACCGCATGCCGGACTTCCCACGCATCGACAAGCTCACCCCGGAAATCATCGACTACCTGCTCTATAAGCTCGACCGGAAGAAGCGTCGCTACGGCTACCACAAGGAGCTTCCAAAGAAGCTCATCAGCCTCCCGCCACGCTAGAACGAAAGAGGCGCCCACGCTCAAGGTGTGGGCGCCTCTTTCCGCATCACTCGTGGATACGTAACTCCTGGGAGACGTGTTCGACGTCCATGCGCATCTGGTCGATGAGCGCTTCCATCCCGGTGAAGGCAACCTGGCCACGAACATGTGACACGAACTCCACGCGAGCAGGCTGCCCATACACATCCATATCAGGGAATTCGACACCCACTACGTGCACCTCAACACGTCGATTGTCACCGGCGAAGGTGGGGTTGGAGCCCACCGAAATGGCTCCCGGTAGCTGTTTGCCGTCTGCGAAATACACCCACCCCGCATACACCCCGTCGGCGGGAACAAGGCCCTGCACATCGCCACCAAGGTTGGCGGTAGGGAATCCCATTTCGCGACCTCGGGCGTTGCCGTGAATCACCGTCCCGGTCACAACGTGGGGGCGGCCCAGCATGCGCGCGGCATCTTCCACATTGCCGTCCAATAACAAGGAACGGATGTGGGTGGAGGACACACGGGAAAGACCCTCACCGTCGCCGAGGTCGTCGATCGCAACAACCGTTTCGACCCCGTGGCGCTGCCCCAGGTTTTGCAGGGTGGCCAGGTCGCCTTCGTTTCCGCGGCCAAATCGCACATCGCGGCCCACCACGATCGCCCGCACGCCCACGTCACGAGCCAAGAACTCAATAAACTCTTCAGCACTCTGGTCGGCAAATTCAAGCGAATACGACTGCACCAGGGTGGCGTCAACGCCCGTTGCCGCGATGCGCTCTAATTTTTCGTCCAGCCCGGTAATGAGCTGGGGTTTGTGCTCGGGTCGGTGCACCACCGCCGGATGGGGGTCAAATGTCATGGCCAGGCTGGAAAGATCACGTTCGTCGGCCACGCGCACCAACGTGCGCAACACCGCCTGGTGACCAATGTGTACGCCATCGAAGTTGCCTAATGTCAGCGCGCATAGATCAGTGGCCTCGTCAGCGGACCGAATAACCTCCACACGCACTCCTTAACTTCTGCGCACACATAAGACGGCTACCTAGCGCTAGCCAGGAATTACTTTACACAACCTGGGTCAACCAGTATGCGACGGCCCCAACAGCACACCCCATGCCCAGCGACGCGAACGTGCCAATGATGAACCGTTCTCCGGCCGCACGCGAGTCCTTCAGTTCAGGAATTCGGCCAAGACCTTTAACCGCAATGATGACGGCCAGCACCTCAATTCGCCCCAGCGCCACGGCAGCCGCCGCAAGCGCACGCTCAAGCACCCCAATCATGAGGCCCCCACGCATCACTCCGGTGCTGGCGGTTGCGGTTGAGGGGGTATCCGGTGTTCCATTTCCCTGTGTCGTAGCCGGACTCTCGTCATTACCCTCGTCAGCACTGTCGCCGCATTCTGGCTCGCCGAGGTCGTTCTCACCTGCCCCGTCCTCGCGAGCTGCCAGCCGCAAGACTCCAGAAGTCACAGGTAAACCCGCAACGGCTGCGAGAAGCGCAGCGCCAGTGGCGACGAGTAGATCAATGAGCATGTGATTCCCAGGGTTGGTGAGCGCGGTCGAGTAACCGTTCGGCGCAGTCAATCGCTTCCATGATGCCTTCAGCCCGCCCGGCTCGCAAAGATTTGGACACGGCCTGTTGGGAAATCTTGAGGTCCTGGGCAATCTGCGCTTGAGACGATTCAGGCGTATTCCGCAACGCGTCGATCACCTGCCATTGCGCATCAGTGGCACGCGCGGTCAAGTCGAACATGAGTCGCAGAACTGTTTGCGCATCCTGAGCGTTCTTCACGTCACGCTCGCCTTTGGCAGCCGTCTCTACGCACAGTGGTGACCACGCATTTTTGGCCGCCTCAACGGCGTTGCGTGCTGCAATAAACACCTCGCCCCGAGCTTGATCCGAACTGTCCGGCAGTGGCTGCTCCGCTTCGCCTAGTCCAAGCCCCACCGACCATTGGCCCGCACGTGCAATCGCAACACATGCGCGAACCACCTGGGACGAAGAGTCCAAGACCGCTTGAACTTCATCTCCTACGGTTCGCACGAAGGGAAGAACCGTAGACACATCTTCCACCGCCGTGAGGAGCTCAGGAACGCGGTCTGGACCGGTGCGTGAACTCTGCTGGTCGACAGTTAGAACGAACATAGTAGGAGTGTAGCGCACAACTACATTTTTACAACCTATTACGGTTGTAAAATGAAATACAACCTTTAAAGGTTGTTAAGTTCAGCGGGTTGAGCAAAACCAGTAGACACCTTCAGAGCACGCCCACCAGCACACGACTCCAGCACAGCAACCAAAGTACCGTTATACACTCCCGCGCACACACCTCCGCCGCTCCCCGCCGGAGCATCAATAAACTTACCGTGAGCCACATCGACTGCTTGCTCACGACTCAACTCAACGGTGGGCAAGACAGCACTTGCCACCTCGGCCAAAGAAATCAACGGCACCGGAGCCACGCCCTTCCCCAGTGCCTCATAGGACGGCAGCTCTACGGCCCGATCAAGGGTAAATGGTCCCACTCGGTCGCGGCGCAACCGCGTCAGGTGCCCGTACACACTTAGAGAGTCGCCGAGGTCGCGGGCGAGAGCGCGGATATACGTCCCCGAGGAGCAGTCCACGTTCGCCTCAAGATCCACACATTCGCACACCGGTGAAGCATCATATTCACACGACACCACGCGCGGAGGCGACACCTCAAACCGCGAAACCGTCACCGCGCGCGCTTTGAGCTGCACGTCCTCACCGGCGCGAACCAAATCATAGGCCCGCTTGCCATCCACTTTAATCGCCGACACAGCGCTGGGGACCTGCTCTATTCGCCCGGTCAACCGCTCAACACCGCGCTCAATCGACGCTTGATCCAGGCTACGAACAGCATCTGCAGAGGCAAATCTGTCAGGAGCGGAGTCGGCGTCGTCAGTAGGAGTTCCCACCCCTAAACGAATGGTGGCCGAATACGTTTTATCGGCACCCACCAAATAAGTCAGAAGCTTAGTCCCCTTACCAAGCCCCAGAACTAGAACGCCCGTGGCCATGGGGTCAAGCGTTCCCGCGTGCCCAACTTTAGAAGTACCAAACCATTTACGAACCCGCGAAACAACGGCATGGCTCGACATGCCACCGGGCTTGTCGACAACGAGAATGCCAGTGGGAGCTGACGCGCCCACGAATTAATTCACCGAAATGTGAACGTGATCATAGTGGTTCGCAGTGTCGCTACCACGGTTTTCCATGGGGCGACCCGTCCAACCCGTGTAAGAAGCGAAAATCTTCTGCTCCCAAATCACGTATTTGATGTTGAGTTCATTGCGGTTCTTGATGAGGAACGCAGTGATCTCGTCACCCACCTGGCCACGGATCATCACGTCAACGGCCTGACCGCTGTTGTGATCCGATCCTGGGTCGTTACGGCGTCCGCCGTAAGACTTGACCTGTGGGAAGTTCGCGCACACTGCGCGGTACGCGGAGATCGCATTTGGTGTAAGCCCGCTTTCAATAGAAGCGGAGACTCCACAGGGGGCACCACTTACGGGTTTGTCAGAGCTACCTGGGTCTACCGAGTCACCAGAATCCGATCCAGCTGCCGAGCCTGACGATCCGGATGGCGATGCGGACTGCGTCTCTTCAGGAGCCGACTTGGCTTCAACCTTGGACAGACCGGACGCAAACGCTGACATGTCCTGGTCCTTGCCGTCGACCGAAATTCCTTCCGACGCGGTGAAGTCTTGTTCTTGGTTGTCAGATGCGTGCGACTCTGCCACTACCTGTGAGTCTTTACTTTCATTACCGCCAGTCACCATGGTGGCGGTGGTCACCAGAGCAGCGCCTGCCGCCACTGGGACAACAACAGCCGCGAGCATCGGCCGACGACGGACGGTACGCATCACGCCCGTTGCAGTTGTCGCTTTGTCACCCGACCGGCGACCACGAGGTTTAGTGCCAACGACTGCAGACATCAAGTCGCTAACCGAGGTCTTCGACTTCTGCGGTGCTGAGTGTTTACCCATCGATACAGTCCCTTAACATGCTCGTGATCGTTTTGTTACCAATGAAAAGTTTAACGAGCAGAGGCCTCCTGTCAAACAACAGGAGGCCTCTGCAAGAAAAACGTCGCTTAGAAATGCTCCTCACCCTCGCGAGGCTTCCGATACGGATCGGCCTCACCAGCGTGTTTAGCGTTCTTCGCGAGTTCCGCCACACGAGCGTCGGATTCCTGTGCTTTTGCTAACAGTGTGTCGAGCTCAGCAGCAGCTGCAGGAACCGAGTCAGCAACAAACTCCAGACTTGGTGTCAGACGAATCTGCAACCCCTTCCCCACCTCGGAACGGATGAGTCCCTTAGCGGAGTTGAGCGCAGCCTTCGTCGCCGCCAACTGTTCGTCGTCCCCAAACACCGTGTAGAACACGGTGGCGTTCTGCAGATCACCCGTGACTCGAACATCGGTCACAGTGATGAATCCCAGACGTGGGTCTTTGACACGCTTTTCTAGGGTCTGCGCGACGATCACTTTGATGCGATCGGCAATTTTACGGGCACGTGTGGAGTCAGCCATGAGTAACGTCCTTCCAATTAGTCACGTGGCTTTTCGCGCATTTCGAAGGTCTCGATCATGTCACCTTCACGAATGTCGTTGAAGCTTCCAAGACCAATACCACATTCAAAGCCTTCGCGAACTTCAGTGGCGTCATCCTTGAAACGGCGCAAGGATTCAACCGTGAGCTTGTCGCCCACAACCACTCCGTCGCGTGTCACACGAGCACCAGCGTTGCGCTTGATGACACCGTCCTTGACCATACAACCTGCAATATTTCCGAACTTGGACGAACGGAACACTTCGCGGATTTCGGCGGATCCGGTGTGGACTTCTTCGAACTCTGGCTTGAGCATGCCCTTGAGCGAGGACTCGATGTCGTTGATCGCGTCATAAATCACCGAGTAGTAACGCACGTCCACGCCTTCCGAATCCGCGAGATCGCGGGCCTTGGCTTCTGGTCGCACATTGAAACCAATAACAATCGCGTTGTCCACGGTTGCCAGGTTGATGTCGTTTTCGGTGATCGCACCCACGCCACGGTGGATGATGCGCAGGTCAACTTCGTCACCCACGTCGATCTTGAGCAGCGAGTCTTCCAAAGCTTCGACCGCACCAGAAACGTCACCCTTAAGAATGAGGTTGAGCATGTCAACCTTGCCTTCTTCAAGGGCCTTAGTGAAGTCTTCGAGGCTGATGCGCTTACGGCTGCGAGCCTGTGCGGC
>CABTZC010000125.1 GCA_902489185.1 uncultured Brevibacterium sp.
GTAAAACCAGGGTGACCTAAGTTTCCGACATTGGACTCAGTACACTGAGGAATCGTGACCAACCCGAACCATCCTTTAGAACTCGACGCGATCAGCGTGGATTTCGGGAACTTCCGCGCCGTCGACGACGTTTCTCTCACCGTGGAGCGAGGCTCCGTCCACGCTCTTTTAGGACCCAACGGTGCAGGCAAATCCACAACCATCGCCGCCTCGGTAGGCCTCCTCAAACCCACCTCCGGCCGCGCCCGCATCTTCGGATACGACCCCGTGAAAGAACACACACACTCCAGCGCCCTGGCCGGCGTCATGTTGCAAGACGGCGGACTACCCATGTCGTCAAAGCCGCTGAACATTTTGAAGAACCTTTCCCGCATGTACGCAGACCCGGTGGACTACCACGAACTCGCCGAACGCTTAGGCATCGTCACGTTTGCCGACCGCACGATCCGACGCATGTCGGGTGGGCAGAAGCAACGTGTAGCAATGGCGGCCGCACTGATCGGCAAACCCCAGCTGGTGTTTCTCGACGAACCCACGGCCGGCTTGGACCCACAGTCGCGCCTTGCAGTTTTCTCAATCGTCGAAGAGTTGCGCGAACAAGGCGTGGCGGTTGTTCTCACTACCCACGACATGGATGACGCAGCCCACCTGTCCGACTACGTCACCATCATTGATAAAGGCCACGTCATCTCCCACGGAACGGTAGCTGAACTCACTGGTGACGGAAGTTCGACCCTCACCATCAGTGCCACACGAATCAACCAGACACTCCTCGAGCAGTTCCGCGCGTACGGAGAGGTCGAAACCGCCAAGGACGGATCCGTTTCAATAACGGGCGATTTCACCACCCAAAAGGTTCACGCGATCACGGGACTTCTCAACGATGCTGGCGTTGACATGATGTCGATGTCGTTAGCATCGCGCTCGTTGGATGACGTCTTCCTCGACCTGACAGGAAGGACACTGCGCTCATGAGCACGCCGCGCGTCGCCCCTCTCTCACAGCGCGTGTGGGCCCAATCACGTTTTGAGCTTCGCACCACGCTGTCCAACGCCGAACAGCTGTTTTTGTCTTTTGCAATGCCGCTTGGCGCACTTGTGGTGCTCGCAATGACCGATGTTGTCACGGTCTTTGGCTACCAGGAAGGTCAACGGGACATCATTGCCGCTTCCGCCGGTTTGGGCTTGTCGATTGCCGCCTCCGCTTTTACCGGACAGGCTATTGCAACGGGTTTTGACCGTCGCTACGGTGTTCTCCGGCAGTTAGCAACGACGCCTCTGGGAACTACGGGGCTGATCTTGGCCAAGATCGTCTCCGTGTACATCATCACGGCGGTCCAAGTGGTCGTCACGTTCATTGTGATCGCACTTTTGCCTGTCAACTTTGCGCTCACGGCCTCCTTACCCCAGATCCTCGGTATTTTCCTTTCATGGTTCTTAGGTACCGCAGCACTCACCGCACTGGCTCTCGCTTTCGCAGGTACTGCCCGCGCCGAGGCCGTACTGGCGGGATCTAACATTCTGTGGGTTGTGGGTGCAGGAGTTGACGGACTGGTAGTCAAACATCCTGGCCTGTGGGGAACAATTGCCTCACTCACACCCTTTGGCGCGTTAGGCGATTCTTTGCGCACTGCATTGGTGTCTGGCGGTGTAGACTGGAGTGCCCAATTCGTCTTGTTGGTCTGGGCTGTGCTCGGTATCATCGCCGGAGCTACATGGTTCTCTTTTGAAAGTAAGTGACATGTCGAAGTCGTCGTGGCAAGCAACGGAAGCCAACCGGTACGTGTACTGGCTCGCGGTGATTCTCCTGTTTTTGCAGGCCCTCATTGTGTTCACGGGTGCGGCTGTACGCCTGACCGGCTCGGGACTGGGGTGCCCCAACTGGCCCATGTGTACAGAGTCATCTTTGACCAACACCCCCGAGATGGGTATTCACGGGTTCATCGAGTTCGGCAACCGGGTCCTGGGTGTCATCCTGGGGCTGTATTCGCTCTTTGTCGTGATCGCCCTGTGGCCCCTGCGGTCTACCCGCTCCGACCTGTTCCGCATGGCTGTTCTACTGTTTGCAGTCGTGCCGTTCCAAGCGATCTTGGGTGGCGTCACCGTGCGCACTCAGCTCAACCCGTGGATCGTCGCCGCCCACTTCATTCCTTCTGCCCTGGCCGTTGCTCTTTCTGCCTACATGGTCAAGCGCACGCGAGACACCGGTGACAATCCTCGACCCATCGCGTCGCGCACACTCGTCACGGTCGCGTGGGCCGTGGGCATTCTGTGCACTGTGGTCGTGCTCATGGGCATGTTGGTCACTGGAGCCGGCCCACACGCGGGTGATGAAATCAGCGCCCGCAACGGCCTCAACACCCTGCTCATGTCGCGCCTCCACGCAATCCCCGTCTGGCTCATGACCGCCGGCACCATCTACGGTCTTGTCCTCGCACGCAAGGAAAAACTCGCAAGCACCACACGTGCTTTCACGTTCCTGCTCATCGTCGAAATTGCGCAGGGAATTATTGGTTACACGCAGTACTTCACCGGTCTACCCGTACCGCTTGTCATGGCACACAGTATTGGCCTGTGCCTCGTCATCACCGCCGCGGTTTTCGTCGTCGACAGCGTTTACACACGGGACCCACTCCCCACCTCGGCCGCAAAGAGCCCAGCAACCGCCTCGGCGTAGACTGACTCTGTGCTTTTTGCGATCTTTAAGCGCTACGTCAGCGCATATCCAGTGGGGCTCATACTGGTTCTGGTTTTTACCCTCGCCCAAGTGATGGGTTCGCTGTTGCTCCCGGCCCTCAACGCGCGCGTGATCGACGACGGGATAGCCCAAGGCAATCTCACACTGGTGTGGCAACTGGGCGGGATCATGCTCGTGGTTGCCGTCGCACAGCTTGCCACCGCAGTCATCGAGGTGGCCGCCGGTTCATACGTGTCCATGGCTGTTGCCCGCGACATTCGCCGTGACTTCTTCGCAAAAGTCATGACCTTTGGGCACCAAGAGGCACAGACCTTTGGGATCTCCAGCCTCATCACCCGGTCCACCAACGACGTGCGCCAAGTTCAACAGTTCCTCACCATGGCGATGACCATGATGGTGATGGCGCCGGTCATGGCGTTTGGTGGCCTCATCATGGCGTTCGCACAAGACCTCACCCTGTCATGGGTGGTTGTGGTGACCGTGGTGATCTTGGCCATCGTCATGGCGTTCGCCGTCCGTGGCATGGTCCCAAGTTTTCAAGTCATGCAGCAGCGCATCGATGCGATGGGTTCGGTTCTCTCGCAACAACTTTCTGGGACCCGCGTGATTCGCGCGTTTGGCAAAGAGGACGTTGAAAAGAAGCGCTTTGCTCAGACCAACCGCGACATGACTCGGGCGAGCCTCATTGTGGGTCGCTATTTTGTTGCGCTCTACCCCATTGTTTTCGTTCTCATCAACGTGGGGACTGCCGCCGTCGTGTGGTTCGGTGCGCACGGGGTTGAAGATGGCACCTCGCAGGTAGGTACCGTCGTCGCGTTTATCCAGTACCTCATGCTCATCATGATGGGCGTTCTCATGTTCGCGTTCATGTCCATGATGGTTCCCCGCGCCGAGGTGGCTGCCGGCCGGCTTATCGACGTCATGGATACGCGGGTCCACCTCGATCGGGGCAGTGGGCGCGTTGATGAGCTCCCCCACCCGGGAACGTTCGAGTTCCGGGACGTGACCTTTTCCTACCCGGGTGCGGAAGAAGCGGTTGTGCAGGATGTGAGTTTTTCCGCCGAGGTGGGATCCACGGTCGCTGTTATCGGCGCGACCGGCTCCGGAAAAACCACCCTCGCCAAACTTCTCGTACGGCTCCTGGAACCCACCTCGGGCACGGTATTCCTGGGTGGGGTACCCATCCAGGACATCTCCCGCGACACCCTGGGCACGCAGTTTGGATATGTTGCGCAGGCGCCGTACGTATTTGGTGCTACGGTCGCCCAGAACCTTCGTTTGGGAAACCCGGAGGCCAGCGATGAAGAACTATGGGAAGCGTTGCGCACAGCGCAAGCGGAGGACTTTGTGCGCAAGCTCGACGGCCAGTTGGATTTTGAGATCAACCAAGGCGGCAAGAACCTCTCGGGTGGTCAACGTCAGCGCATCGCGATTGCCATGGCGCTTGCCAGGCGCGCACCGGTTTTGGTCTTCGATGATTCGTTTTCCGCCTTAGACACGGCAACAGACCTGCGCCTGCGCCAAGCTTTGAAAAACGTGACTGCGACCAATCTCATCATTACGCAACGCATCTCTTCAGCTCGAACCGCCGACACGATCGTGGTGCTGGATCATGGCAGTGTTGTTGCGCAAGGAACCCACGAGAACCTCATGGAGACCTCACCGGTTTATAGGGAGATCGCAGAGTCGCAGGCAACCCAGGAGGCGCTGTGAGCGAGGAACAGGAACCACACGAAAAGGCCCAGAACTTCTGGTCAACTGTGTCGACGCTTACCCGCGAATTTCGGTTTGAGCGTGTGCCCATGCTCCTTGGTTTCGTGGGCATCCTGCTTGGAACGTGCCTCACGATTGCTGGTCCATACGTTCTGGGACTTGCAACAGACACCGTGTTCGATGGTTTCACCAGCGGCACGGGTATCGATTTTGGGTTGCTCGCCAGACTTCTGCTCATCGTAGTGGCGTTGCACCTAATCGCCGAGTCGTTCACTTTCGCGGGCGGGTGGCTCTTCAACGAAGTCATTCAGCGCGTCCTCTACGCTCTGCGTGAACGAGTCGAGAACAAGGTCCACCGCGTACCGCTCAAGTTCTTAGATTCTCAAAAACGCGGAGATCTTCTATCGAAGCTCAATAATGATCTGGACAACATCAACACGGCTCTCAACCAAAACATGGAAGCGATCGTGACGTCCGTCATCACCATTGTGGGTGTCCTTGCCGTCATGTTCTGGATTTCGTGGGAGCTCACACTGGTAGCGTTGGCCACCATTCCTCTCACGGCCGTTGTCCTGGCAATTCTGGGCGTGAGGTCGCAAGCCCAATTCCGCATCCAGTGGTCACAGACGGGCAAGCTCAATGCCCACATTGAGGAGTCGATCTCGGGGCACGAACTTTTGGCAATCTACAACGCCACACCTCAGGCAACGGAAACGTTCGCGCGCAGCAACGATGAGGTCTATCACGCCTCGCGCAAAGCACAGTTCTTGTCCGGCTCCATGATGCCGTCGATGATGTTTGTGTCGAATCTGGTGTTTGTGGGAATTGCAATTGTGGGCGCGCTCCGAGTGGCATCTGGCGCGATGACACTAGGTTCCGTGCAAGCCTTTATCCAGTACTCTCGCCAGTTCTCGCAGCCGTTGGCCCAGTTGGGCGGGGTTGCGTCTCAGCTACAGTCAGCGGCCGCCAGCGCGGAACGCGTCTACGAGCTCCTCAACCAGCCAGAAGAGGTCGCCGACGCTGGTCGCCACCCTGATTTCGCCCTCACCCACGGAAAGGTGGAATTCCGCTCAGTCGACTTCTCCTATGATCCAAAGGAACCGTTCATCCGCGACCTCAACCTCACTGTTGATGGCGGTCAGACGGTTGCAATCGTGGGCCATACCGGTTCGGGTAAAACCACCCTGGTCAACCTGCTCCTGCGCTTTTATGACGTCACGGGTGGCGCCATCTACCTCGACGGCGTGGATATCCGCGACATCGACCGCCACCAGCTTCGCTCCCCCATTGGCATGGTTTTGCAGGACACGTGGCTGTTTGGTGGAACCATCTACGACAACATCGCCTACGGTCGCGCGAACGCATCACGCGAGGATGTCATGGCTGCTGCTCAGGCCGCGTATGTGGACAGGTTTGTGGCCCACTTGCCAGATGGCTATGACACGGTGATCGACGAAACCGGCGGCAACGTCTCCGCGGGTGAACGCCAGCTCATCACGATCGCCCGCGCGTTCGTGTCCAACCCCAACATTCTGGTTCTCGACGAGGCAACTTCATCCGTGGATACCCGCACCGAGGTGTTGGTTCAGGAAGCGATGAACCGTCTGCGTTCCGGTCGCACGAGTTTCGTGATCGCTCACCGTCTCTCAACGATCCGCAACGCTGACCTGATCGTTGTTATGGAAGCGGGGCGCATTGTGGAGTCGGGAACTCATGAAGAGCTCCTTGCCCGAGGTGGTAAATACGCTGACCTCCACGCAGCTTCCGTGGGTGAGGCTTAAACGAAGGGGTTGAGGAACGGGTCGATCGCAACGGCGAGGAACAAAACCGAAAGGTATGTGATCGATCCGTGGAAGACCTTCATGGCGCGCAAACGCGTTCCAGAAAGACCCTGTTTAGCGCGACGCACAAACGTGTAGCACTCGTAGAGGAACCACGCACCGGCCAGAACCGCAACACTGATGTAGAGCGGTCCCATGGGTGCAAGAGGAATCAGCACCAGGCTTGAAAGAACCATGGCCCATGCGTACAGAATGATCTGCTTA
>CABTZC010000126.1 GCA_902489185.1 uncultured Brevibacterium sp.
ACTGGGCTGGAAGAACACGGGGTTTCGGTGGTGGAACGGGTGCCCGTTGAGGTGCCGGCTACCGCGCACAACGCCCGGTACCTGTCGACAAAAGCTCACCGCATGGGACACATTTTGAACACTCACGAAAGGGTAGGGGCATGAAAACAGGTGCACCAGTTATCGACGTCGTTAAGCAGTCTGCACGCGTGGCTGTTGTGGCAGCGCAGTGGCACCAGCAGATTATGGATGGGTTGATTGCGGGGGCGGTCAGGGCCGCAGAAGAGGCTCAGGTGGATGCGGAGCTTTTCCGTGTCCCAGGGAGTTTCGAGTTGCCTGTTGTTGCGCAAGCGGCTGCTGCTCAGTTTGATGCGGTGGTGGCGTTGGGTGTGGTGATTCGCGGCGAAACTCCGCACTTTGACTACGTATGTTCGGCTGTCACCGACGGACTCAACCGCGTGTCCTTGGACGCACGCGTGCCCGTTGGGTTCGGTCTGCTCACGTGTGACACCGAACAGCAGGCGATTGACCGGGCCGGTGGGCCAGGAGCTTCAGAAGACAAGGGTCACGAAGCGATGACCGCGGCTCTGAATACCCTGGCCGTGCTTAAGAACATGTGAAAGCGTAGAATTCGCGATATGGCGCAGTTCATCAAGGTGATTCACACATTCCACTACTTTGCCGAAGCGCTCAGTTGGGGAGCCATCGCATACTCTGCATTCCTCATCTTTGGACGCGGATGGTTAGGCATTCTGTGTGGCGGTCTAGCGCTCATTGCCACAATTGCAGTGTGGTCTCTGTTCGCGTCCTCGCGCGCGTTTTTCCGCAGCCCTATTGCAGTTGTGGCGTCGCGCGTGGTGCTTTACGCGTTAGCTGTTGTGGGGCTCGTGGCAGCTGGGCTGCAGATCGAAGCGATCATTTTGGCTGTTCTTCTCGTGCTCACAGAAGGCATCCTCATCGCGTTTAAATCCCACCCGGCGCTCCACCCGCACAGCGGTGGCCAAGCCAGGTTGGTCTCTAACGCGAATCCAAAAGCGGCCGAGCGTCGCGCTCCTTCAAACCGTGGCCCCCGCATTGTGCCGGGAGTGCAGGCGACCTCGGGCGAGCAACGAACCGGGCAGTTCATGTCCCGGCGGGAAGCCCGGCTGGCGCGTGAAGCTCAAGCGAAAAGCAACGGGGCGGGTCATGATGCTAGCGAGAAGGCTGCGTCGTCAGCTCAGGCTGGTGAGGCACACGCCGGCAAAGAGCAAACCGGAGGATCGACGGCCGCCCGCATCGTTGGTGAAACGCCTAAGCGACCGCGCAAGAAGAAGCACTGAACGTTACGCAGCGCCTCTTTATGCAGGGCCTTTTCACGCAAGGCCTGCCTGCTTCTTCTGCTTGTTGCGTCCTACGATCCACAGGATGAGCCCCAGGATGGTCAGTCCAGCGAAACCAAAACCACCAAAGATTCCAATCAGCACGGCCCCTGTTAGACCAAAGATCGACCCTAGCCCGATCGGAGGACCCACCATAAGCTGTTCATCGCTCAACGCTCCACCACACGTGACGGTGTATTTCCCCGCGGTTTTCGCTTCGAACGAACCGGCGTAGTGCCACTCTCCATCCGAACCGCTGGAGTAATGGCCTGACGAACCACCCTTGTACATGGCTTTGCCACCTGGCCCTTCGACCGTGCAGTCGGTCGACACCGAAGTAGCTGCCCCAGATGACCGTGCGTACACCGTGAGGTTCGATTCACCGTCGTGATCAATGGTCGTCTCTGTGCTGAAAGTCTTCAGGCTGTCAGTCGTCGAGGAGATTTTTCCAAAGCTGAACACGCCCATGAGAATCGCGCCACCAATCGCTAGCACGAGCCCAATAATTCCTATGAAGAAAATGATCTTTCCGGCCAAGCGCATTCCATGTCCTTTCGGTAGTGCTCCGTCTCCACTGTACGGGCACATGAAAAGATGGGGCCATGAGTTTCGGTTCCGGGTTCGATACATACACGCGGGTGAGCTATTCGGTTGCCGGCCGCGTGATCCGTGGCTATTCCACGTCTTTCTCTTTAGCCACCTCGGCCTTGAAAAACCCCGACCGCGACCGCATTCGCGCACTGTACGCGATTGTGCGCATCACCGACGAAATCGTCGACGGCGCAGCCCCCACCTCCCCACACGATCAACTCACGCTGGTCAATGACTTTCAGGACCGGCTCGAGTCCGCAGCACACACCGGCTTCTCCACGGACATGCCCGTTCACGCGTTTGCCCACACGGCCCGGCAATGCGGCATCACGCGCGAACTGTGGGCCCCGTTCTTTGACGCGATGCGTTCTGACATCGAAGGTCAGCCACCCCTGGATCTGGAAAGGTACATTCATGGGTCCGCCGAGGTCGTTGGCCTCATGTGCGTCCGGATATTTTTCCGCGGGGCACCTCCAGCATCTTCGCAGGTGGAAGAGGGTGCGCGGGCGTTGGGTAACGCGTTCCAGAGGATTAACTTCCTGCGCGACTACGGTCATGACGCCCGCGTTCTCAACCGCACCTATGTGGCCCAAGAACTCACTGACCAGCTGAAACGTGAAGAGATCGCGCGCATCCGGCAGAAACTCGCGGTGGCCCGCCCGGCAATCGATCTGCTCCCCGGCCGCGCCCGCGTGGGCGTGCTCATCGCACACGACCTTTTCGCTGAACTCACCGACCGCATCGAACAGGTTCCCGCCAGTGAACTCATGCGCACACGCATCTCAGTCCCGCCCACCAAAAAAGCCGCACTGGCCGCGAAAGCGATCAGCCAAGCGACACCTCGGCGGGGGCGGGCACATGAGTGAGACCGTGGTCATTGGTGGCGGGGTTGCCGGGCTGGCGAGCGCAATCCTGGCCGCTGACCAGGGGCATCACGTCACGCTCCTGGAGATGAATCCGCAGGTGGGTGGCCGCGCCGGGCTGCACAACGAGGCCGGGTTCGCGTTTGATACCGGCCCCAGTTGGTATCTCATGCCGCAGGTGTTTGAGCGGTTCTTCGCTTCGGTAGGTGAGGACGTCACTGAGCACCTTGACTTGGTCATCCTGGATCCGGGGTACCGGGTGAGCGACCGAGGTCTCCTGGACTCCGCGCCCCAACTCACCGTCGATGTTCCACACGGCTACTCGGGGGTGCGCGCGCTGTTCGAGCGGCTGGAGCCGGGCGTGGGTCCGGCTTTGGATGCCTATGTTGAGTCCGCGCGCGACACCCATGACTTAGCGCTTGAACACTTCCTCTATACCCGGTTTTCGTCGTTGCGGGAATTCGTGTCACCCCAGGTGGCACGGCAGGCGCACCGGTTGCCAAGGTTCCTGGCCTCCCCGCTGGACTCCATGGTTTCGCGCACGGTGACCCACCCGCTTTTGCGCCAGATTTTGGGGTACCCGGCTGTGTTTTTGGGAACCGAACCGCGCCGCGCCCCCTCGCTTTTTCACCTCATGAGTTATCTGGACGTGGTGGACGGCGTGCGCTACCCCCGCGGTGGCATGCATGAGATTGTGCGGGCGCTCACTCGCCTGGCTCGGGCCCGCGGGGTGGATATTCGCACGTCAACCCAGGTGGTCTCGCTTCAGTTGGAGGGCCGCACCATCGCCGAGGTGGTCGCCAGGACCGTGCCGGATACCACCTCGGGCGGGACTGGGCTGGAGGTTTTCCCGGTGGAGAACGTGATCGCGGCGTGCGATCTGCACCACCTAGACACCGTGCTCTTGCCACCCGGTAGGCGCACCCGCAGCGTCCGTGGGTGGGGCAAACGTGACCCGGGGATTGGCGCGGTGACGCTTCTGTTGGGCGTGGACCGCAAACTGGATGCCCTGGAGCACCACAATCTCTTTTTCACTCGCGACTGGGACGCGAACTTCGACCAGATTTTCGTCGACGGGCAGTTGCCGGAGCCGGCCTCGGCGTATGTGTGCGCGCCCAGTCGCACGGACGACACGGTGGCGCCGCCGGGGTGTGAAAACCTGTTCGTGCTCATTCCGGCACCTGCGAGCGCGCAGCTCACGGGCGCCAGGCTGGGTGATTACGCCAGCCGGGTCATCGAGTCGCTTGGAGAGCGGGTGGGTGTGCCGGATTTGGAGTCGCACTTGCTGGTGAAGAAGGTGACAGGCCCGGGGGACTTCACCACGCAGTTCAACGCGTGGCGAGGAACGGCGTTGGGGCCTGCGAACACGCTGTTCCAGTCGGCGATGTTCCGGTATCCCGTGCGCGCACCTCACGTGGACAACCTGGTTCATGCGGGCGCGTTCGCAGCCCCCGGAGTTGGCCTGCCCATGTGTCTGATCAGCGCACACAACGCGGTGGAGGCGCTGTGAGCTGGGCGTATCTTGGCTTTCTGCTCTTTTCCATCGCTGGTATGGCGATCCTGGATGCGCGATTTAAGCTCTTTTGGTTCGCGCGCCCCGGCCGGGCCGCCGTGGTGCACGCGGCGGGGTTTGTCAGCCTGTTGGCATGGGATTTCGTGGGCATTGGCGCAGGTGTTTTCCACCGAGGCGACTCCCCCTACATGACCGGGCTGAACCTGGCCCCGCACTTGCCTGTCGAAGAACTGTTCTTCTTGTTTTTCTTATGTTGGCTCACCATGAACCTCTACGGTTTGGCAAAGTTGGTGACCCGCCCATGACCTACACCCTGTTCAACCTGTTCTTCCTCATTCCCGCGGCCGCGCTCCTGATACTGGCCAGGACGCGCGCTCCTGGCTTCTCGCGGGCTGGTTTTTGGGTGTGCCTGGTGGGACTGGTGATACTCACGGTCATCTTCGACAACCTCATGATCGCCGCGGGCCTGTTCTTCTACGCCAACGAACACACCCTGGGGATCCGCCTGGGCCTCATGCCGGTCGAAGACCTGGCATACATCGTGTTCACTGCACTGGCGTTGCCCGCCCTGTGGGAGTTGCTGGGGACAGGTGGCGCCCACGACCGGAAGGACTCGTAGTGCGCACGTTATTCGAAGTCAGTCGCCCGATTTCGTGGATCAACACCGCGTTCCCGTTCGGCGCCGCGTACGTGTTGGGCGGCGGGTCCCTGGGGCTGGACCTGTGGTTGGGCTGCCTGTTCTTCTTAATCCCGTACAACCTGGTGATGTACGGGGTCAACGACGTGTTCGACTACGCCTCGGACGTCCACAACCCGCGCAAAGGCGGGGTCGAAGGCGCGCTCGTCAACCCCACCCGGCACCGTTTCATCCTGGCCTCAGCTGCCGTGAGCGCCCTGCCATTCGTTGCGTATTTCCTGGTCAGATCCGCGATCATGGGCCTAGACCACGGGAACTGGTGGGCGCTGGGCGTGTTCGCGTTGAGCATGTTCGCGGTGGTCGCGTATTCGGTGGCCGGCCTTCGGTTCAAGGAGGTCCCGTTCCTGGATTCGCTCACCTCGTCCACCCACTTTTCGTCCCCAGCGTGGTTTGGTCTGGCGCTGGTGGGGTTCGCCCCCACCGCCGAGGTCGTTCTCATTTTGGTTGCTTTCTTCCTGTGGGGGTGTGCCAGCCATGCTTTTGGCGCGGTTCAGGACGTGATGCCTGACCGTGAGGGAGGTTTAGCGTCCATTGCCACAGTCCTGGGAGCACGCGCCACGGTCCGGTTGGCTGTTGCGCTTTACGTCGTGGCTGGCGGACTGGTGTTGTTCACACCGTTCCCCGTGTGGTTGGGCGCACTGCTTGCTATCCCGTACATTCTCAACACGGGACGGTTTTGGCAGATCACTGATGCCACCTCGGGGGCGGCCAATGCGGGCTGGAAGCTTTTCATTCCGCTCAACTACGCCGTGGGATTCTGCGTCACCATGCTCATGATCTGGAGCAGTATGGTGAGAGCATGAGGATTCACATTGCTGCTCTTGGTGGAACCATCGCGTCAACGGCCAGCGACACAGGTGGGGTCGCACCCAGCGCAACCGCGCAAGCGATCGTCGAAACCGCTCGGATCGACACGCTCCCCTTCCCCGTTGACGTCACGTACGAACAAGTGGCGCAGGTGGGGTCCGGGTCCATCACGCTGGACCACGTGAGCCAGGTTGTGGAGTCGGCTAAGAAAGCGCGTGAAGAAGGCGCCACGGCGGTCGTTCTCACGCAAGGCACCGACACGTTAGAAGAGACCACGTTTGCGCTGTCGCTCATGAACGATTCGGGTATTCCCATTGTGACCACCGGCGCGATGCGCAATCCCACGCTTCCCGGGACTGATGGACCGGCGAACGTGCGTTCAGCCATCATCACGGCAGCGGACCCGCGCATTCACATGTTGCCCGCCGTTCTCGTCTTCGCAGACGAGGTCCACGATCCTTCGCTCGTACGCAAAACTCATACCACCTCGGTCGCGCCCTTTTCTTCCGGCCCTGGGGCAGGCCCGCTGGGCTGGGTGAGCGAAGACCGCCTGGTGTTCCTCCACATGCCCGCAACCCTGCCGGGCACGCTTACCCGCGCGACCTCGGCGCAAAAAGCGCAGGTGGCACTCGTGGAGG
>CABTZC010000127.1 GCA_902489185.1 uncultured Brevibacterium sp.
CCTGTACGACGCGTCCAACACCGTTCCGGCAGAAAGCTTAGGCGGGATGGTGAGCCCGTGGCGCACATCGCGCAAACGACGCCCCGCAACCGTAGTGTCGACAGTGACCAACAGCGTTTCAAAGCCGTTCTTCCACGCCCGTTCCAACAGATCCCGGGACGCGTCACGATCACGCCACAAGTACAGCTGGAACCACTTGGTTGCGTTGGGCGCACACGCCGCGACATCCTCAATGCTGCGCGTACCCATGGTGGACAGGGTGAACGGCACCCCAAAGCGGTCGGCCGTACGCACACCGGCCACTTCGCCTTCTGTGTGCATCATGCGGGTGAACCCAGTAGGCGCGATCCCCACCGGCAAACGCGACTCCACGCCGGCGATCGTGGTGGACAAATCCACATCGGCCGACCCCGCCAAAATCGCCGGGTCAAACTCTAAATTCCTAAACGCTTCACGGTTACCGCGGTACGTGTATTCGTCCTGCGCACCACCGTCTACGTAGTTGAACGGCCCCGCAGGTGTGCGTCGCTTAGCGATCCTGCGCAAATCGTCGATGTCACCCACACGCGCCAACCGGGACTTTCGACCCCCAAGGTTGAGGTCAAACTGCATGAGAGGCACAAAGTTCTTGAGCTGCGGAACGCGTCTAATGGTCACCATGATGCCACTCTACCGAGCCGTGAGGGTCCACACATTCCCGGCCCGGGGTTTCCCAATTTCTGGGCGCCTGCCAGCCCGACCAGTCCTCGGTGAACGCCCACATGCCTTGTTCCCACTGATCTAACGCCACAGAGGCATTGGCGCGAATTGCCGCCGCGACGCCAGCATCCCACTGGCCGTACTTCACTGCCGCGGCCAGTTCGTCTTCGTCTTTGAGCTGTGGCACCTGGCCTGGGCGAATCACCAGGTCAAGCACATGGTCCGAGGTGTATAACTCCCCCACCGCGTGCCGGTCCTTTGCGGGTCCCAACCGGTGATGTCCCTCTAGGTTGACGTAGTGCGCGTTCACTTCGCCAGACGCCTCACGGAACACCCACACCGAAAACGGCATGCCTGCCGGAATCAGACGGAGTACCCCACGCCCGTACCACTGACCACCCACTGCCACACGATCGACCCTGCGTGGGTTAAACCGCACATGATCAGGCACGTTGTGAGGGTTGATGGTCTCAAACCCCGCCAACCGGGCGTGCACCACCGGCGTGCCTCCGGCCAGCCACACCACCAGTCCGCGCTCGTCATGACGCACCACCCGCACCGGCTGCACTACATCCACCCCGTGTGCCGCATAGTCGTGCCGGCGAAATCGCCACCGCACCACATCACCCGGCTGCAGTCGCGGAGCCTGGGCAAGTGGAACGGAGCTGGCCGGGGCTGGCGACGGAAAAGGCTCCGTTCCGTATTGGGTAGTACCGTCAGTTGGCGTAGTCAATCGTGATTGCTCCAGTCTCGGTCGATGCTGTGACCGGGATCGCGTAGGGGTCGGAATCGTTTGAGTCTACATTGACGATCTTCTCGCCAGTCTGAGTTTCAGCTTTCACGTTGTACGGGTGTCTGCCTGGCACGTCCTCTGGATCCAGTAGCTCAATGTCCACCACCCCAGTCTTGGCCTTCGCACGGATGCTGGACGGCTGAGCGTCTTCAGACATTTCATAGGTCAACGCGCCACTTGTTGCTTCCAACGCTATGTCGCCGGTGACTTTCAGGTCGTCCACCGTGACACTTCCAGTGCGAGCGCGTCCCGTGAAGTTCTTCACCTCCCCAGAGGCCGAAACCATACCCGACTTGGTACTCAACTCCACGTTTGTCGCCAACCCGTTGAAGTGGACGACGCCCCGTTCACTCGTCACTTTCACGTCGTGGTATTTACCTGACTCAATGTAAATGTCACCGGATTTCCAATCAGCTTGCAGATTAAGTTTCTTGTCCGCAGGGAGACCGATCGTAACGGTGGTACTTCTAGTTGCCCTCCAGCTACCTGGTTCGTGCGTCACCTTCACCTGATCGGCAGAGTCAGACGAGTGCGTTTCCACCTCAGGAGGCTCACCCGCCCCAACAGCCTTGTACTTAATGAAGCCTTCGCCTTTAGTGGTCACGATGTGAAGTCGAGTATTCTCTCCGGTCAGCTCCAAGGTATCTGCCGCCGGGTTGAACGGCATGTTCTTTTCCACCACCTCGACCTGCAGAAGTTGCACGGCCGCCATCGCACCAAAGCTTGCTGGCACGGCGAGTGCCACACACACCACCGCGGCCACGGCAACGCGCCACAGAACCCGGCCCGTTGAGCTTAACGGTGGGGCAGGTTTCGTGTACTTTTTTGGCATCGTCATGTCAGACTCCTAGAAACTTCAGAACAGCGAGGACGCGGCGGTTTTCGTCGCTATCGGCCAGCAGCCCAAGCTTGGTAAACATCGAACTAATGTGCTTTTCAACAGCACCGCTACTTAAGAACAACGTGCTCGCAATAGCTGAGTTCGACTTCCCTTCAGCCATCAACTGCAACACCTGGCGTTCACGTTCACTCAGAACCGCCAACCCGTCCTTCTTCCGGGAGCGGACCATGATCTGAGCAACCACCTCGGGATCCAAAACCGTGCCCCCGCCCGCCACGTCTTCAACCGCGGCCAGGAAGTCATCCACATCAGCCACACGGTCCTTGAGCAGATACCCAAAGTTGCCCGTGTTCTCAGCGATCAGATCAGAGGCGTACCGTTCCTCCACGTACTGGCTGAGCACCAGCACGCTCACCTCCGGGTTCTGGCTGCGGATCAGCACAGCGGCCCGGATGCCCTCGTCCGTAAACGTGGGAGGCATGCGCACGTCCACAATCACCAAATCAGGGTTGAGGTCCGTCACCGACGACAGCAGATCAGTAGCGTCGGACAGGGTGGCGACCACTTCGTGCCCCGCATCCGTGAGCAGACGAACAAGACCTTCACGCAACAAAACCGAATCTTCAGCAATGACTATTCGCATGGCAACTCCACTGTGATAACCGTGGGACCACCCACGGGAGAATGGACATTGAACGTACCTCTGGCCGCCGTCACACGGTGGGCCAACCCAGCCAACCCGGTAGTCGAGCCGGCGGTCGAAAGCTGGGCACCACCTCGGCCGTTGTCACGCACCTCAATCCGCATGCGACCACCCATGTACGTGATACTCACGTGGCCTTCCGTGGCTTGAGCGTGCTTGCCCATGTTGGAAAGCGCCTCGGCGACCACGAAGTACGCGACCGATTCGATGTTTGGCGCCACCCGCGGCACATCGACGTTGACCGTCACAGGCACGGCCGAACGGGCCGCCAAAGCTGAAACCGCCGCATCCAAACCGCGGTCGGTAAGCACCGCCGGGTGGATTCCCCGGACCAGTTCGCGTAGCTGAGTGATTGCGGCCTTCGAATCACTGTGCGCTTCCTCCAACAGGGCGTGCGCGCCCTCCGGGTCACGCTCCAGTTTGGACTTGGCCATGCCCACCTTCATGGACAGGGCCACCAGGGTGGGTTGGACGCCGTCATGCAGGTCGCGTTCGATACGCAGGCGCTCCGTGGTGGCCGCATCTACCGCCCCCACCCGAGCACGGTCAACCTCGGTGAGTTCCCGCTTCAAGGTTTCCGCCTGGGGCACCGCTAGGAGCCAGCGGTCAAGAGCACGGTCGGCTATTGCGGCCACCCACAAACTCACGAAGCCCACGATGAGCGCCAGGCTCCCGAACACCACGAACAGTCCACGGGTTGAGCCCCGGGGCTCAGGCGTCGCGAGGATTGCGGGCGCATCAGGGTTAATCGCGCCGATGAAGAAGACAGCGGTGAACACCGCGCACACGGTGCACAGGATGAGCGTGAAGAGCCCCAGCACCTGCTTGGAGAAGTGCAGGGCGGTTTCGCGCCAGAAGTACGCCTCACCGGCGGCGCGGATGTTCGTTTCTGCCCAGCCTCGGAAGCCTGTGCTGTTGGCTCGGCGTCGAGGCGGGAACGGGATTTCCGTGTTGTAGATCGCTTCAGAGCGGCGACGCTCCAGGACATTGATACCGCGTTGCACCAGCACCCAAAAGAACAGGACGATGAGCCCTACCCCAGCGGCCAACGCGGTGCTAATACCAGTTGTGATGACGACGAGCTGAACCCACAGCCACACGGACGCGATGATCCCCGAAAACAGAACATTGAGCATGCCCCACGGGTTCGGGATAAGCAGTTCTTTCTTCATGCTTCCAATCTAGGTTTCGCCTACCGTTCAAGAATATGGTGCTGACCGCCAACCGGGGTAGGGAAAACCCCCGAGGTGGTGGGGTTGGTCATCGGGTAACGACTGGGTTGGATGACGGCCGAGGCGGCGTAAGGAGAGTTCTAAGGTTGCGTGGAACCTGCACCGCTACAGTGAACGCTATGGATGAGTCACACACACCTCTGCGATCTCGCACTCGCACAGTCATCCTGTTTTGGATTTCCGCAATCACCGGCGTTGCCATGTACGTCACCCAACACATCTTGGTAGAACGCGGCGACTTGCCACGCTCCCTACCCACAGGTGACTCTGTTGGAGTCGTGACCATGGGCGTAGAAATCGCACTGGGCGTACTCGCTCTCGCCCTGCTCCCCGCAGCGATCCGCCACGACCCCATGGAACGCGAAAAGTCCTACGTGGGCCCGCCAGAAGCACTCGTCGCCTCACTCGTCATCCTGTGCCTCTGGTTCGTCACGCTCCTGGCAGCACCGGCAGGAGCGGTCGTACTCATTTCGCTGTCCGCACGCCTCTCACCCTCATGGACACTACCCGCGCTCGCTGCCTCGATCCTGTCAGTAGTCGTTCACGAACTCACCTACAGCCCACTTGCCCACGAATTCGACTACCGTGTGGCCCTCGGCGCCATCTGCCTCACCCTCATTCTCATTGCTATGGGCACCGCCCGCGGCATCGTTCTACGACGCCAACTCGTCCACAGTTTCCGCACCCGCCACGACACAGACGACCCACAGCACGCCCACAAATAACCACCTCGGCGGGGGGCGCGGGGCTCCCACACCCGAGGCGGTAGCGAGAGAAGTTTCCGGTCATCGTTCCCCTTTTTGTTCAGCAACTCAGTTACCCACCACAAGTGAGATTTCTTGGAGTTGCTGTGGTGAGCAACTCGCCGATTTTGGGCCAAAAACGTGAACAAAACGAACAAAAGTGATATTTACTCAACACATTGCACCGAGCTGTGGTGGGTAAATGAGGTCGGAGCATGTGGTGGCGTGGCACCTGCTTGGTGTGCTGCATTTACTTGGTTGCGCAGTTCATGTGAAACGTTCCATGTGGTTTAGCCAAAGCCAGACGGCGCAAAGCGAAACACCCAAAACAAAACCGGCGCGCACCCACGAAAGGGCACGCGCCGGCACTACGCACAAAGCGCAAAAGCCAGAAATCTTATTTCGGAGCCATACGGATTGCGCCATCCAGGCGGATGGTCTCACCGTTGATGTATTCGTGGGTGACCAGCATGTCAGCCAGCTGTGCGTATTCTTCCGGTGTACCCAGACGAGCAGGGTGCGGAATCGAAGCAGCCAAGGAATCCTGAGCAGCCTGAGGCAGACCAGCCATCATCGGGGTCTGGAAAATACCCGGTGCGATCGTGTTCACACGAATCTTGCTTGCAGCCAATTCGCGAGCCATCGGCAGGGTCACAGCGTGGACACCACCCTTGGAAGCAGAGTACGCGATCTGACCAATCTGGCCGTCGAACGCAGCGACCGAAGCAGTGTTGATGATGACACCACGGTCGCCGTCGAGCTCTTCGTTCTGCTGCATCGCAACCGCGGCCAAACGGCACACGTTGATGGTACCGATCAGGTTCACACCAATCACCAGCTTGAGCTGGTCCAGGGGCAGGGCACCCTTCTTGCCCACCAACTTGCCAGGGGTTGCGACACCTGCACAGTTCACAACAACACGCAGGTCGCCCAGGCTGGTTGCCTTGTCAACAGCGGCCTGAACCTGTTCTTCGTTCTGTACGTCAGCGGCCACAAAGTGAGCGTTGTCTCCCAGGCTCGCGGCTGCTTCGTTCCCCACCTGTTCGTTCAAGTCGACCATGACAACTTTTGCGCCGGCGTCCAAGAAGCGCTTGGTCGTCGCAAGCCCAAGACCTGACGCACCACCTGTCACCAGTGCTACTGCACCGTCGAGTTTCATACCTTTACCTCCGGTTGTTCGAAGCACGCCACCCCACGCACGGGGCGAGCGCCACTTAACACGTAAAACCAAATCCCCTGGTGACTTCACCAGGCTATGGCCCAGTCTAGGACGCTCGGTTAACAGGACATAACTTGCGTCACATTTTCGACACTGA
>CABTZC010000128.1 GCA_902489185.1 uncultured Brevibacterium sp.
ACGGTGGCAGAGCACGGAGTCGTTAGGCGCGATTTCCTCCTCCAGAACTTCTCTAACGAGAGAAATTGACATGTGGTCCGCAACCTTGAGTGCATCAGAAAAATTGTCATGTGGCGGTGCCTTGATCTCCTGAGCCAGTCGTGCCTTGCTATTTAACTCACCCATGACTGTTCCTCTTTCGCTCGTTGGCGTAAGTGGCCATAACGGCATACGTCTTCTCTTCATAGGGCTGTGAACGTGCGGTCTCAACACAGCAATGCGAGTGGGACTACAGCCACGCCGTCTGGCCTCCGGTAAGCATCTGTACCCGTTGTGACCACGACCTTGTCCGCCAAACGCGGACCGACGTGCTCGCCCAGCCAATGCAAATGGCGAACGTCCTTGTCCGTAGGCGTAGGTTTCAGCTTCACTTCGAAGGCAATGACTTTTCCGTCATAGCGTTCGAGAATCAGGTCGATTTCTTGCGCTCCGCCTTGCGTGCGCAGATGTGATGCCTTCGCCTCGGCGGCTTGACCCGCCGCGCGGACAGTGAGCGTGACCAGCGATTCGAAGAGCTGGCCGAACATCTCCCATGAACCGGGCTCGCCGGATGTAAGCATGTTCGGCGTGAGACTCAGCAGAGCCGCCGCGATGCCGGGGTCAAATATTTGGTGTTTCGGGGCAGCAGTGAGTTTTTTGAAGGGTGAAGGATTGGGGAACCAGGCCGGTACTGGATCCAACAACCACAGTTTGCTTAGGATGTCGCGGTAGCCAAGAGCCGAATCTTTGGAAATTTTGGCAGAATCGCCCGGAGAAGCTGCGTTCAGGATTTTGGTATACGAGGTGGTGGTCGAGGAGGCGGCCGCGTACGCCGCCCACCACGCACGTAGCGACTCTGGCTTGCGTACCATAAGCCCCTGATCTGGGACGTCTCGGTCGATGACGCGCTGGACATAGGCGTCGATGAGTTGGCGGCGAAGCCGGTCTGGCTGTTGGCAGACGCCCGGCAGGCCGGTCGCACAGATGGAGTCTGCGTAGTCTGCGAGTGAAAAGTCCGTGGAGCCCGAGATTCTGGATGCGCCATTAAACAGATCGGCAATCTTCACACTTGGTGTGGTGCCAACACGTTCTGAAAGAGCGAGGGGACGCATACGCAGCCTGATCACACGTCCTGCGCCGGAATGTGTATCTATGCCCTGTTTGGGTGTGGCACTTCCGGTCAACAGATAGCGAGTGGCCACCTGTCTGTCCACGTTCCTCCTCACTGCATCCCACACTTGAGGCAAATGTTGCCATTCATCGATGCACAGTGTGTCTTCTGCGACTAGCCGGGCGTCCATATCAGCCCGGAGGAGTTCTCGTTCGCTGTCGCGGTCGAGGAAGTATGTGCGATTGGCTCGCCTTGTGGCCGTCTCGGACTTGCCGACTGCTTTTGGTCCGTCGATGGCGATGGCAGAGGCGCCCGCCAGCTCATCTAGTTCCAAGTCGATGTAGCGCGGAAGGTAGGAGGGGTTGTCAGCTGGGTAGTCGATGGCCATAATCTGAACAATAGCAGGCTACCCGCCGATTTATCCACGAGATAACCGTCAATTTATCGGCTCTGTACCAGGCAATTTATCGGCCATGTGCCAGGCGACTGAATCGGTACACGTGAGATTCACCGCACAGCTATCTGCTCTTAGTGTCGCGTTGTTACGGTTTCCGCGACCATAGTCAGCATTATCCCCGATAGGACAGCATGCATTCCGCACCTACCGAGCACCCCGCAACCGTTCAGAGACCGCCCCGGCAACGCGCCTCGTTCCGCACACGCCTGTTCGCGCTTCTTACAGTCTTTGCGCTTCTCACCCCGGGACTGACGGCCCTCGACCTATGGCAGGCCACCCCAGCTGCCGCCCAGATCACCGACGAGCAGCTGTCAAAAGGTGGCGTGCTACGCACCTCCGAAACCACACCAGTCGCACCCGGCTTGGACCTGACGACCTTTTCCCGCCTAGAACAGCCAGGATGGAACGAAGGTAGCGTCCTCACCGCCGACCTCGGCGAATCAACCCTTTCTACCGACCTGCGGGACACCGGCACTGTCACGGGGCGCGCTCCACTGGGTGACGTCATGCGCCAGGGCCCACGCGGCAAAGAAGCCGTCGCAGCGGTTAACGGCACGTTCTTTGACATCAACCACTCGGACGCGCCGATCTTCACCTCGGTCAGCAGCGACGGCCTGCGCGCCGGAAACTCGAAACCCCAACCGTCACTAACCATCGCGCAAGGCCGCGCGGCAGTCCAAAAACTTTCAGCCACCGGGACAGCCACACTACCCGGGAGCAAGAAGCACGACCTCGCCGGAATGAACACCCCGAGGTTGGAAACAGATGGCATTGGTGTGTACACCTCGGCGTGGGGAGACTACACCCTGGACCGCCCGGTGGGCGCGCCAGATGAGAAGGCGGCACAGATTGCCGCCGCTGTCATCAAGGACGGCGCCGTCACGGAAACCACTGGCATTGTCGACAGCCTCGGCGACCGCAGGGTGGCCGACGGGACGCAGGTGCTCATTGGCCGTGAAGCCGGAGCAGAAACAATCGCCCAGCTGGCCAAAGGCGACAACGTAGAAATTGAAGTGGGGCCGTCCGAGGACGTTGACCTGGGTATTGCCGGTTCGCACCAGATCCTCACCAACGGCAAAGTGCCAAACATGCAGGACGAGCTCGCAACGAGCACGCACCCGCGTACCGCCGTGGGAATCAGCAAAGACGGCACGCGACTGTTCGTCATGGTGATCGACGGTCGGTCAAATGAATCTCGCGGAATGACCTTGCCTGAAGCGGGCGAACTTTTGCGCAACATGGGCGCGCACAACGCGCTCAACCTTGACGGTGGCGGGTCGTCTGCCATGTCCGCCCGCGTTGCCGGCGATGACGGGCAGAAAATCTGGAACACCCCTTCCGATGGTGAAGTGCGAGAAGTCCCCAACGCGCTCGTCTTCTACTCCTCCGCGAAGTCGGATGACACCTCGGGCGTTCAGGTGAGCCTGGGACTCGAAGGTGAGGATGCTGTGTTTCCGGGACTCACTCGCACGGTGAAGGGCACCGGGCTCGCCTCCAACCTCGCCCCGGCCGAGGTCGACGGGACTTTCAGCGCAGATACGCCTTTGAAAGTCGTATCGACGGAGAAGAATGTGGCTCGCATTTCTGGTGAAGAACGCGGAACCGGGAAGGTCACCTACAGTGCCGGCAACATGAGCGATGAGGCCAAATTGCGAGTGCTGGGCAAAGCGATTGCACTGCGCGCTTCTGAAAAGTCACTCAGTCTGCCCAACGCCGACACGCGAGCCAAGATCACACTCAGCGGGCTCGACGGTGACGGCCAGCAGGCTCGCATTGAAACCTCGGACGTGAAGGTGAGCACCACTGGCGGAGTGGAAGTCACAGACGACGGACTGGGCACGTGGACGGTGCGCGCCACCGGAAAAACCACTACAGGCAAAGTCACCTTCACCGTTGGAGACCTCACCACCTCGGTGCCGGTGACCTTCGGCACAAAAGACACAGCCTTGTGGGACTTCTCCAACCCGGAGGACTTTGAAACCGACAGTGCCCGCGCCTCCGGCGACATCGCCAAGGCCGACGGTCAAGACGGCAAGCCAGCGATTGGCATGAAGTACGACTTCAGCACCTCATCAGCCACCCGAGGCTTCTACTTGGGGGCCAAGAAAACCGAGCCTGTGGACGGCACGGCGATCGGTTTCAGCCTTGACGTCAAGAGCGACGGTAATGGTACCTGGCCACGCCTGCAGGTGACTGACGCGAACGGCACTGTTACGAACCTTGACGGCGACCACCTCGAGAAAGAAGGGTGGCAGACGGTCAGGTTCGCTGTACCCGAGGGCCTCGCGCAACCGCTGACGGTCGACCGCATTCGTATGATGGAAACGCGGCCGGAAGCGCAGTACACCGGCGACATTGCGGTATCCAACCTGCAGGTCACCACTGTGCCCACGGCGGAAGGTGAAAAGGAGCCCGCCATCCACGACCCGGCGTTGCTCACGCACGGTGACGTGGAGGGTCGCCCGCAGAAAATCGCGGTGATGAGTGACGCTCAGTTCATTGCCGCTCAACCCGATTCCGAGGCGGTGGCAGGTGCTCGTCGCACCCTGCGTGAAATCCGTGAAGCAAAGCCTGATCTGCTGATCATTAACGGTGACTTTGTCGACGAGGGATCCACGGAAGACTTTGCGCTTGCCATGAAGATCATTGACGAGGAGTGGGACACAAGCATTCCTCACATCTACGTGCCCGGGAACCACGAAATCATGGGCAGTGACATTGGGGTGTTTGAGCAGGAGATCGGGCCCGCTACCACCTCGCAGGACGTTGACGGGACCCGAGTAATCACACTCAACACGGCGGGCGGTTCGCTGCGCAGTGGTGGAATCGACCAGATTGCGAAGTTGGAGAAGCAACTTGAGGAAGTTGCGCGTGATTCGAAGCTGACTGGCGTGACGGTATTCTTCCACCACCCGCCTAACGATCCTCTGCCGACCAAGAACAGTCAGATGGCAGATGAGCGTGAAGCCCGTGCTTTTGAGAAACTCATGGCCGATTTCAAGCGCACATCAGGCAAGTCAGCAGCGGTGATCAACGCGCATGTGGGTGCGTTCCATGGGTCTTCAGTGGAGGGCGTGACCTATCTGGTTAACGGGAACTCCGGTAAGAGTCCGGCCGGAACCCCGGAGACAGGAGGCTTCACCGGTTGGACGATGCTTGGTATCGATCCGGCAAAGGGCAAGGTCGGAAAGAATCCGTCCCCGCAAGACCGTGTGGACTGGTTGGCAGCGGAAACTCGTCCGTGGGTGGATGAGATCTCGCTCGAAGCCTCGCGCGCTGTTCCGCTGGGTGAGGGCAGTCAGGTCACTGCTTCGTTCGTGCAGGACGGAAGGACTGTTCCAGTGGCGTGGCCGGTGACCGCGCAGTGGGGTGGCGAAGGTGTTCACATCGTTGACGGCAGTGAGCAGTCCGAAGACGCCACTGACGAGAACGCTGTCATTCGGTTCAATCCCGTGAGTGGGGAGATCACGGCGCTACGGCCGGGCACCGCAAAGCTGAGCGTGACGGTCAACGGCCGTACCGCAACTCAGGACGTGACAGTGCCCGCAACCGAAAAGGAACAGCCAGACGAACCTGAGAAACCAGGGGAAGGCGAGAAGCCGGAGGAGCCAGGGGATGGCGAGGAACCTGGAGAGCCTGGTGACTCTGAGGAACCTTCCTCTCCGGATTCGGACAGTTCGGAGGGCACTGAAAAAGACGAAACCGGTAGCGACCAAGCATCGCCAGACAGCGACGCTGGTGAAAGCGAAGACACGGGCAACAAATCGCCTGCAGATTCGTCAGAAGAAGCACGGGATGAAGGAAGCACTCTTCCACGCACGGGAACTGAAGTGTCAGTTCTGTTGCTGTTTGCGCTGGCGGGAATTGGTGTAGGAAGTGTGGCGCTGACAAGTACACGACGCCGTGGACGGCACTAGCTCGGCTGTGTGCTAACAGGCGCTAGCAAGGGCGCGCGTGCCACAGGGCAGTCACCTCTTCAGGTGGCTGCCCTGTGTCATATGTGCACAAGCACATTTGAGATAATTGAGCCATGAAGTTCTTGAAGGCGTTTGCCGTTTGGCTGGGCATTATTCCGCTGGCCATTCTCAACGGTGGCTTTCGCGAAAAAGTGCTGGTCGGCGCGATCGGAGATGCGGCCCGTCCAGTAAGTGGGATCATCTTATCGATTCTGATTTTAGGGATGGCCTTCATCTTCATCCCCAGGATTCGGGACTGCAAACCCGCGGACTACGTCATTATGGGAATTGGATGGTTCGTTCTGACCAACGTCTTCGACGCCGTGCCTAAGTTCCTTGAAGGCGCAACAATCGAGGAATTCCTCGCTACTTTCGATGTTCGCAATGGTGACTTCTGGATCCTGGTTGTCCTCACATCGCTGGTTGCCCCCATCTTGGCAGGTCAACTACGCCGTAAGGGTGGCTCATCGAAGTAGAATTCACAAACATTTTGCTTCGCGATGACCCTGTCAAGTCTCTTCACAGGAGTAGCATTCGAACCGCAGACTTTCGACTCTTTAGGAGGGACACACAATGACGGAGTTCAAATCTGTAGCAATCTTGGGAAGCGGAGTTTTGGGATCCCAAATTGCTATGCAAGCGGCATACCACGGAAAAGATGTCACAATCTTTGACCCGTTTCAGGAATCCCTCGACAAACTTCCGGCTCGGTGGGACTGGATGCGTCGTGGCTACTCGGAAGATCTCAGCGACTTCAGTGAA